>JBAYBU010000146.1:0-4590 GCA_041669105.1 Bacteroidales bacterium
AGATGAGTGGAAAAGTAGCAATAACTTTAAGCTTACTTATGGAGTAAGAGCAGAGCTTCCAATGTATCATAACGAGCTACAAGACAATCCTGCAATAGGTAATTTAACATTTAAAGATGGCTACAAAATAGAGATTGATAAATGGCCAAACAGTAAATTGCAGGTTAACCCACGTGTTGGCTTTAACTGGGACGTTAAGGGCGATAGAAGCATTCAGGTTCGTGGTGGAACAGGTTTATTCTCGGGAGTTCTTCCATTCGTATGGTTTACTAACCAGCCAACTGCATCGGGTACAGTTCAAAGTCCAGAGATTGGTCTTGCAGGAAATGCTATCCCAGATGATTTCCGTTTTAATCCAGACTTTAAGAATCAAGTTGCCAAATATCCAGGTCTTTTCCCTCAAGAGATAAGTGGTACCCTTGCTAGTGGTGTCTCTATTGCCGAGGTTAAGAAAGATTTTAAAATGCCAAGAATTTGGAGATCAAATATTGCTGGTGACATTGAGTTGCCTTTTAATATGATTTTGACTCTGGAGGCTCTCTTTTCTAAAGATGTAAATGCTGTTGTTCAACAAAACATGAACCACCCAGCTGCAGATGGAGTTTTCTCTGGTACAGACGGAAGACCTCGTTGGTCTAATAATAGGGTTATAAGTTCCGTAGCTTCGGCTATGGTGTTGGATAACTCAAGCGAAGGTTATCAAACCTTGCTTACTGCACAGCTTACTAAAAACTACTCGAATGGTTTTGCAGGTATGATTGCATACACCTATAATATATCTAAAGATGTAACCTCTAACCCTGGCTCAAACGCCTATTCGGCTTGGACTAGTAACTTGGATGCATTCGATTTGAACAATCCTCAACTTAGCCACTCTAACTTTGCAGTCCCTCACAGAGTTGTTGGCTCATTATCTTATAGGGTAGAGTATCTCAAGCATTTAGCAACTACTTTCTCTGTTTATTATAATGGAGCTGCACAAGGTAGATATTCTGTTGCTTACTCAAACGATATGAACGGTAATGGTGCATCTTCTGATCTTATCTATGTTCCTAGGAGTGCTAACGAACTCTTTTTTGTAGATGTCCCTGGTAAAATGACAGCTGCTGAGCAAGGTGCTAAATTCCAAGAATATGTAGATGGCGACTCTTATCTTAAAGAAAGAAAAGGTAAATATGCCGAGAGATTTGGCAAAGTACAACCTTGGAAAAACCGCTTTGATGTGAAGATTCTTCAAGATATTTTCACACACTTTGGTACAGATAAAAGGTACACTCTCCAGTTAAGTCTAGATATTGTAAATGCAGGCAACTTGCTTAGCAAAGATTGGGGCCTTTATACAAGAAGTGGTCTTTCTAATAACTATGGTGTGATAATGCCTTTGAAATATATGGGTTTAAACGCTGGTGGTGGTCCCAAATATACGCTTAATGCAAAAGATATAGCAGATTTTGATAACAAGAATAGAGAAATTAACCAACTTTCTACTGGAAGTACATGGGGTATGCTCTTTGGAGTAAGACTTATATTCTAAGCTTCTAGTGTTATAAATTAAAAAAAAGAGGGTGTCTAAAAAGTAGGCATCCTTTTTTTTTTATAAGATTCAATTTTTAGTGTTATATTTGATTGAAAGCGTAATTGCTAGGTTCAGATTTAACATGAATTTTTAATGGAACAGTGCTGAGTTAGAGATTTAGAGATGATGAGGGGTTGGGTTATGAATGGAAACAGTTGCGAGAAGGGGAGGGTGGCCGAGTCTATTGCGTTGGAATTTTTGGTGGAGAGGGGGCTTATATTGTTAGAGAGGAATTGGAGGTGGCGGCATAAAGAGTTAGATTTAATAATGAAGAGCCATAATTCTATTACAGGAGAGCAGATATTGCATGTTGTAGAAGTGCGTTCACTTCATGAGCCTTTTGTTCAGATGCCCTTTGAATCTGTAGATTACAAAAAACGTAAAGCACTTATTATGGCTGCGAATATATATGTGAGGGGGAGAGGGATCAATTTTGAGACTCAGTTCGATATTATCTCTATTGTTTTTAGCAGTGCTGGAGTGTTTAAATTAGAGTATTTCCCAAATGCCTTTTCTCCAGAGTGGTAGAGGTGTTTATTGATTAAAAATAGTTAATATGGCAAACAAAGTAGATAGATCAAAAAAGGCAGGTGTGGCAAATAATTATTATTGCATAATTATGGCTGGTGGCCTAGAGAGCAGGTTTTGGCCGATTAGCAGAAATACCAGACCTAAACAATTCTTAGATATGCTAGGAACAGGAAGGACATTTATTCAGCAAACTTTTGATAGATTCGCCCAAGTAATCCCTACAGAAAACATTCTAGTTGTAACCTCGGCACAATATAAAGAGTTGGTAGAACAGCAATTGCCTCTGCTTCAAAAAGAAAATATTTTATTGGAGCCCTACCGCAGAAACACTGCGCCTTGTATGGCCTATGCTACATATAAATTACTACAAAAAAATCCCAATGCCTCTGTAGTTGTTACTCCGTCTGACCATTTAATTACCAATGAATCTATTTTTGAAGAGACTATTTTGAATGCTTTGGACTTTGCTTCTAAAAATAACACGCTTATTACTTTGGGTGTTAAGCCAAACAGGCCAGAGACTGCTTATGGATACATTCAGATGAACAAAAGCTCGAATGTAAGTATTAATGGGAACGTAGCTTATAATGTTAAAACGTTTACAGAGAAGCCTACTGTAGATTTGGCCGAAGTGTTTGTAAATAGTGGAGAGTTTTTGTGGAATTCTGGGATTTTTATTTGGAATCTTAAATCTATAATAGGTGAGTTGGAGGAGCATCAAAATGAGATGGCTAGGCTATTTGCCCAAGGAGCCGAACATTATAATACTTCTACAGAGCAAACTTTTATAGAAAAGACGTATGATGGGTGTAAAAATATCTCGATAGACTATGGGATTATGGAAAAGACCGATAAGGCAGTGGTCTATCCTGTTTTGTTTGGTTGGTCTGATCTTGGTACTTGGGATGCTCTTTATAGTTATAAAACAAAAGATTCAAGTGGTAATCATGTGAGTTGTCCCAAATCTCTTTTGAGAGAGGTAAATAACTCTATTGTTATTTCGGATCATGAAAAAAAGGTTGTTGTTGCTGCAGAGTTAGATAATTTTATGGTTGTTAATACAGAAGACTTGTTGCTTATTTGCCCTAGAGATCATTCGGTTTATAAGACTCTTTTTGCCGAGATGTCTCTTAGTGGATTGGATAAATACTTATAATATAATTAAAGGATAATTAAAAACTTATGAGTCAAAAGTTGATTACTGTTGATGTAAGATCTGAGGTTGGGAAACTAGAAGCAGTTTTATTGCATACTCCAGGGCCAGAGGTAGAGAACATGACTCCTGGAAACGCACAAAGAGCACTTTATAGTGATATTTTAAATTTATCGATAGCTCAAAAGGAGTACGAACAAGTTTCGGGGGTTCTCAATAAATTTACTAAGACTTATCAAATTAAAGATCTTTTAGAAAAACTATTAGAAGATCATAATGAGAGGGAGTCATTAGTGGGTAAGGTATGTGTTAGTGAAAATGTTACGGATTATTTTGAATACCTAATGGAGATCTCTCCAAAAGCATTAACTCGGATTCTTATAGAGGGGTTACCTGCTAGAATAAACACTCTAACCTCTTTTCTTAAAGATGAGTTCTATGCTTTACAACCTCTTTTTAACTACTATTTTACAAGAGATGCTTCGGTAACAATTGGGAACAAAATTTTGATTTGTAAAATGGCTAACAAGGTACGTATGCGAGAGTCTATGATTAACGAGATGCTCTTTCGTAAAAAACGCTTGTTCAATTGTGATATTATAAACACCTATGATTTTCAGCCAGGTAATAACGATATCTTTATGGAGGGAGGCGATATTCTTGTGGCTAGAGAGGATGTGCTTTTAGTAGGTAATGGCGCAAGAACCAGTAGCTTAGGAATAGATTTATTAATTAATAGGTTATGCAAAACAGGTAGCAAGGGTAAGATGCATGTTATTGTGCAGCAGTTGCGGCATTCTCCTGAGTCTTTTATCCATTTAGATATGGTGTTTACTCTATTAGACAAAGATAAAGCTATGGTCTTTGAACCACTTATCTTAGCTGATAATCAGTATCAAACGGTGCATATAATCATTGAAAATGGCAAGGTTTCTAAGATAAAATCTGTAAACAATATTCCTTCTATTTTAAAGAAGTTGGGTATGGAGGTAGAGCCTATTATTTGCGGTGGTATTACAGATGAATGGAACCAAGAGAGGGAGCAGTGGCACAGTGGGGCTAATTTCTTTGCTTTGGCGCCAGGTAAGGTTATCTCTTATGCTCGCAATGTTCACACTTTAAATGAGCTCTCTAAGAACGGATTCGATATTATTCCTGCTTGGGATGTAATTAATGGGAAGAGAGATATTAATGATAGTAAGCTTTGTGTTGTTACAGTTGATGGGTCTGAGTTGCCTCGTGGTGGAGGTGGTATCCGTTGTATGACTATGCCTCTAAGAAGAGCTGCTGTTGTGTAGATATTTATTTAAAATATTAATAATATGTTGCG
>JBAYBU010000147.1:0-4555 GCA_041669105.1 Bacteroidales bacterium
CAGCAAAATCTGTAAATTTGTCGCCCTCCTCCATATGACAAATCATTCTGCTAGAAGCACCAACAACTTGAGTAACTATGGTAACAGTACCTTTGTTACTATCGTAGTCACAAATTGTCAAAGGAATTCTCTCTCCCTTTGAGTGAACCCTCACAATTAAAAACTGACCTGGTTTTGCCGACTTTGCCATTCTAGGCGCATCTACTTCCATTAAGGCAATAGAAGGAGTCAAGAATTCTTTCCTTACAATCTTATACATAAGTCTTTACTGAAATTTTAAAAAGCACTGCACCTTTTGCAAATGCGGTGCAAAGTTAAACAAAATTACAATCTCTCAAATCTGTAGCCCATATTTTTAAGTTTTTGAATTATAAAGCTCAGATTATCATAAAGTTTATCGGTACGGCTAACTTCTGTGCCTGGGTGAATTAAATTAGAGTTTTTCTCTATAGCTCTTTCCCAACGCCTCCATAGCAGAGAGATAGTAACTCAACCCAGCAGTCCCATCCATTGTTGGCTCATTAGAAGCGTAGTCTCCAATATCGTCATGATAAACAGCTTTACCGTTATTAAACAGAGCAAACTCATCTGGTTTGGTTAAAGAGTTGCCTGCTCTCTCTAAGAACAACTCTCTCTCTATAGGACCATCTAAAAGGCCTCCATAAGTAAGATCTCCATTATGCACAGTATATGAAGAGTGCGGGTAGAGTGGATAAACCCCACCTTCTGGGAAACCAACTATCATTGATGTGCCCCATGGGTTAGTGCCAAACAGCCAATCTCTAAGAGCCGTCTCCATCTCTAAGTAGGTGTCATCCCCAGAAGCCTCTCTGTAAAGGTGAGCATGGGTAATTGCTGCCGAGACTAAATTGTTTGAACACCAAAGGAAAGGGACCCCATAAATAAAAGGATCGCCATCTGCTCTTTTTCTAAGATGCTCTAAGCCATCTCTCATATATCCTAGATACTTTTCGCGAATAGGGGCATCACTAGAAGTAGCCAAATAAAAGTGTCCTAGATTAATAAAAGGGTAAAACTGATAATGACGCCCACGGCCAAGCTCCATCCATGGAGAAACTGGCTCTAACTCTCCCCAATAGTCTGCTCTCTCTCTCCACTCTGGCTCTTTTCCATAATAGTAAATAGTAGCTGCTGCAAGCTCAATATCATCTACATAGCTATCTTCTTCGTAGAAATAAGGAGAAGCAAGACATGCAGTTTGAGTGTTACCCGGCCTTTCAACCGCAAAACTATATGTCTGTAAAGATTTCTCTCTCATAACTGCAGCAAATTGCGGGTCTATCTCACTAAAAATTTGAGCACCCAATGCAAAACTAGAAGAGAATTTACCAGCTGTAGAGGCAACTCCCGTAGTTCTATTTACATGTTTGCCAAGTCCTTGAGGCTTACCTGTCACAAAGTAAACTGGGCGGCCCTTGCCTGGGCCCCAGCCATAATTTACTGTATCATTTTGAGGCAAACGGAACCCTGCATGGTCTCTATCATCTGCTATTTGATTAAACATCACCTTATCTTGAGGATTCATCTTTACAAGCCACTCCAACCCCCAACGAATTTCATCTAAAATATCTGGGATTCCATTTGCTCCTGGCCTCCCTGCAGCATCGAACCTATCTTTAAATATAGATCTATCTTTAGTTTGCTCCCAAGCAAACATCATGTGATAGACAGAGGTGGCAGAGGTTGTCGTGTACTGTAAATAATCGGTAGCATCGTGCCAACCACCCCTTACATCTACTCTCTCTCCTTTTTTTGTGGGGTGATCCACTATAAAGCCATCGTACTGATGACACAACTCACCAGTGTAGGGGTTATCGCCACACCTCTGTTGCCTCATATATTCTAAAAGAAAATCGGCAAGACCGTCGTAGGCATGAGCACTAATTTTAAAAATAGGCGACTGTACCCCATTAGAAACAATATAATATCCTCCCTCCTTCTCAATAGAAGAAAAGTTAAACCTAAACGCACTCTGCATACCCCATTGCAAAGCCTCTGCCCTCTCTCCTGTTCCACTAAAAATCTCTTTATCGGTAGCTGCTTCAAACAGAGAAAAACTGCCTACACTGCTTTTGTTAAGCGACATAAAAACAGCTACTTTAATATCTTGTGGGAGATACCCTGCTTGATTAATTCTTATCCAAGAGTCTTCTGACAATCTCTTAATGGTGTCATCTGCTGCAAAAGAGCTGTTTACAAGCAGGACTAAAGCAAATAAGAGTGCTAAAATCTTTTTCATACTATATGATTTAATAAGTAATTAATACCGGGTTTTACGCAAAGGCTCACTTTCGTTAGAGAGCAAAGTGTAAAGTAGCGAATTTTTAAGAATATCGTTGTAGTTATACGCTTTCCCATCTACTAACACTCTGTTGCAAATCAATCTAGTTCCATGGCTATAATCTACATAACTATTTATATGAACATTAGATAACGGTTGGATTGGCTTGCCATTTAGTTTATGCCATCCATAAATAGTTACATGGTGCTGCCTAGTGGAGTCTGCTAGTTTAGATGAGATTACTAAATCTTTTTTTGTTCCGGCAACAAATACTCCAGGGGAGTACCCTGCTGCTTTTATCTGTGCTTGAATCACTTTTGAGTGCTCATAAAGCAGATCTGGTGTCTCGTTTCTATTGCCTCTTGGTATGTAATTAAACGGCTCCAATTTTAGAGTAGCCTTTTCATAGATTAGGTCTACTAATTTAGGGGTAGGCAACGAAGAATTAAATGCCTTTGCAATTTTAGTAGATGCCATTGGAGAGAGTGGAATAATATAATAGTCTAAAGAACTCCCCACAGAAAGATAGTCTGGAGAGACATATATAGTAACTTGATGCTGCTCTCCTTTAGCATCTTTTTCAAAAAAAGTTATAGCTACGTAGTTTTTAATGAAGTCAGGCATATTGCCAGAAATAATCTCATTTATAGACATCTCTTCTCTCTCTGTAAAAGAGAGCTCTCTTGTCTGTTCATAAAAAACAGAGCCACCTTTAGGCTCTTGTGAGTAGAGAGAGCTAAAAGTGGCTAGTGTTAAAAATGCACAGATGAACTTACATACCATCTGGTTCATAATAGTTATTTATTTATTCTCTTTGGCTTCTACTTTCTCTTTGACAGGAACTAGTTCCTTTGCTTGGTATCCAAGTTTGTCAAGTGCTTTTATGAGATTGTTTTTATTGGTTTTGGTTGTGTCGTAAAGGAACCAAACAGTCTGTTTTTCAAGATCTATCTTTAAGTCTTTTACCCCTTTTTCATAAGGAAGTTTGGCCTCAAGTTTCTTTTGGCAACTAGGGCAATCTATTGGAACAGAAAATAAAATTTCTGCCTCTTTTTTAACTTTTTTATCTTGTGCTACAACAGATCCCGACATAAAAAGTAATGTAGAAAGTAGTAAAATTGAAATTAGTTGAATAGTTTTCATTATAGTTGTTCTTTATTAAAGTTATAAAAATTAATTAATAGATCTATTTCCAAATGGTGAATCTTAAACCTGCATGCACTCTAGTACCCATTAGAGGACCCCAAATCAATGATGCATTAAAATTCTCGCTATAAGGATTTTGAGCATCTACAATAGGGTTCTCTTGTTTGTAATTTGTGAGATTTTCTACTCCCACATAAACATCTAGGTCCCTAAATTTTTTTGTAATCTGGGCAAAAAGCATTGGGTAAACAGGAGACTCACCACCACCAGCAAAATCTGGAATTCTAGATGGGCCATTTAGTTGGGCTGTAAAATCGAAAGTCCATATGTTCATTCTGGTGGCATATTGAATATTAAACACTCCTTTATACCTGCTAGTTAGTGGCTTCTCTACCAATCCTTGCCCTTTTAAGGTAGTTTTAGCATCGGTATACCTAAAGGTTGCCATCATTGTGAGCCTCTCTATTGGCTCTAGGCTAAAATCTACTTGATAAGTATTTGTATAAGATTTACCATCTAAATTGTAGATAGATATTTTAGACAAGTCATACTCTTGGTCTACAACAACTTGTCTATTAAAGTCCGACCTAAAATAATCGAAACTTAAAGAGGCATCTTCAAATCCTAACGGGAAATATCCTGTTAGATTTGCACCATACGTCCATGCATCTTCGATGTCTAGATTGCCCCAAGATTCAATTCTCCTACCTGTAGAGAGTATTCCCATATTATCGGGAACAATATAAGACGAACGGAATCCTCTCCCTCCAAGAGCTCTAAAAATGAGGCGAGGGTCAAATGCATATTTAAGATTAATCCTTGGAGCTGGCAACCAACCATGAATGTTGTTGTAATCTAGTCTAAACCCAGTTACTACCGATACCTTCTCTCCATTTGTGTAGGTATATTCGCCATAACCACCAACAGCACCTTCGTTTCTTCCTGGATACAAGTCATAAAAACTTCTCCTAAAATAATCTCTCAAGTGCTCTTCTACCTTATCGGCGCGTGCATTTAATCCTAATGAATATTTATGATTTTCATTTACTTCATTTTGATATATTAAATTAGTATAAAATGAGTTTTGAGTAGCGTTATAATCTTTTA
>JBAYBU010000148.1:0-4537 GCA_041669105.1 Bacteroidales bacterium
ACACGGTGACAAGGTACTTACCAATCAAAGAAAAACAGTTATAAAAGGTTCTCAATTGTTTAGGAATTACAATAGAGAATTTGAGAGAGAACTTGAGGTAAATATGCCAGAGAGGTTGTTAGATGTAAACATCAAGTTTATATCTTATAAAGAAAAATTGATTCTTACTGCAATTTGTGAAGATGGTAGAGAGGTTGTGTTATGTAAAGAAAATAATTTTGATTTAGCTAGAGACGTTAGTGCCAAAGAGAGAACCATGGCTCAATTAAAGAAAAAAACAGGTATCTATAAATTTGACATAAAAGAGTATCAAGTTGAGCAGCAACTGTTCTATCCTGTCTCTTTTTTAAATGAGTGCCGGAGGGAGTTAGCCTCTTTATTAGATCAAAAAGAGCCTATTATTAATCTCCACTCGGTAAACAGCACCTTGGCACAAGATAGAGAGACAAAAAAAATTATTAGTAATTCAATTAAAAATAAAATAATTGACTACAGAGGAAATGTTGCGAACTCTTTGGCTAGAGAGCTTTATTTAGAATTAGGAGCAAAAAGTGTAGCCGATGCATTCGAAATAACTGCTCCAAAAGAGATAGAACTTATGAGATCAAAATATTGTATAAAGTTCGAATTAGAAGCATGTCCTTTTAACAAGAAGCATCAAAAGGGAGTTGCTAGAGGTGTGATCGAACCACTCTTTTTAGAAAACAGCGGAAAGAGATTTAGACTTGGATTTGATTGTAAGAAGTGTGAAATGATTATATTTGGCTAAAAGAAGATTATGCAATTTGCAAATGTAGCTGGGCAAAATAACATTAAAGAGAGGCTTCTCGCTATGTTTAGAGAGAACCGTATTGGCCATGCCTTGCTTTTTAGTGAAGATGAGGGGTTTGGAGCTTTACCATTGGCAATTGCTTTTGCCCAATATATAAATTGCAAGTTTCGCACTAGTCAAGACTCTTGTGGGACTTGCCCTACTTGTAATAAGTTTAATAAACTTATTCATCCCGATCTCCATTTTGCAATGCCAGTAAACAGCACTAAAGCCACCTCTTTAGAAAAAAAAGGTGTGAGCGAGTTAACTTCTGCAATAGCTGATAAAAACAGAAAGAGTACTCCTGCCGATAAAAGACCTGTGAGTGATATGTTTCTTTCTGCTTGGAGAGAGATGCTTTTGCATAACCCTTATTTTACTGAACAAGAGTGGTATAAAAAAATTGAAATAGAGAACAAAACAGGTAATATTGGAGTTGCCGAGGCTTCTTTAATTGTTAAGAAGCTTAGTATGATGTCTTTTGAAGGTGGTGCTAAATTCATGATAGTATGGCTCCCAGAGAGGATGAACCTAGATGCGGCAAATAGACTATTAAAATTGATAGAAGAGCCTCCAAAAGAGACTTATATCTTTATGGTAAGTGAGGCTCCAGAAAAAATTATTCCTACAATTCTCTCTAGATGCCAAATGTTAAGACTACACCCTATAGAAAAAGAGGTAATGTTTCATGAGCTTATATCTGAGTTCGATTTAGAAGATAAAGAGGCGCAGTTTTGGGCAAAAATTTCTGGTGGGAGTCTTACTAAAGTTAGGGAAATGATAAATGACTCCGATGAGAGCACCCAATTAGATAAGTCGCTTGCTCTATTATTGGAGGGATGTGTAACCAAAGAGTTACAAAAAGTGATTTCGTTTTGGGAGGATATTTCACTTACAGGCAGAGAGAATCAAAAACTTTTTTTGGAATACACATTAGAATTTTTGCGTCGCTCATTAATGATCTCTGTAGGAGTAAATGAAGTTGCCAATATACCACCAAATCGAATAGATTTTGTTACCTTTTGGGCAGGCAAGTTCAAACCTGCTTTTTATAACCGTGCCTACATCTTAATTAATAGGGCTATAGAAGATATAAACCGGAATGTAAATTCAAAGTATCTCTTTGCCGATCTGAGTAATCGCTTTTTCCTATCTTTGTAACTTTAAAACATATTATGGACACACCAGATAAAACATATAATTGTTCACGCGGGACTGTTTCACACAGAACTCCAGAGGGTGAACTTAACTGTGAATACAACCCTACTTGTTGTAAGCTTAGTGTTTACGATTGGCTAAAAGATATTCCAGACGATCTTACTCATGATTTATTTGAAGTAAGATTCAAAAATACTCACAAACAAGTTTTCCGCAACACGTCGGGTCACTCTTTAGAAGTTGGTGAGATAGTAGTTGTAGAGGCAACTAACGGCCACGATGTGGGCATTGTAACCCTTTCTGGCCCTGTAATTTTACCGCAGTTAAAAAGAAATAAAATAGATATTAATACTTACGAATTCAAAAAAATTTTTCGTAAGGCAAAAGCACCCGATATTGAGCGTTGGCAAGAGGCAATTTCAAGAGAGTTTAAAACCATGATTCGTGCTAGGCAACTGGCAGCATCTCTTAACTTAGACATGAAAATAGGAGATGTAGAATTTCAAGGTGATGGTACAAAAGCAATTTTCTATTATATTGCCAATGAAAGAGTAGATTTCCGCCAACTAATTAGGGTATTTGCCGAGGAGTTTAGAATTCGTATAGAGATGAAACAGATAGGCGCTAGGCAAGAGGCTGGTTTGATTGGAGGTATTGGAGTTTGTGGTCAAGAGTTATGCTGCGCTAGATATATGTGTGATTTCAAATCAATAACCACTCAAACTGCTCGTACACAAGACCTTTCACTTAACCCACAAAAACTTGCAGGACAATGTAGTAAACTAAAATGTTGTATTAATTATGAGGCAGCCGCATATATGGATGCACATACTAATATCCCATATTTGCGTGGTCCATTAGAGACAGAAGAGGGGCAAGCATATTTAGTTAAAACAGATACTCTCAAAGGTACTATGTGGTTCTCATTTGAACAAAACAGCATGGCTAATATGTTTCCTTTAGATGCCAACCGTGTAAAGGAGATACTAAAAATGAATCAAAAAGGGATTCCTGTCTCTAATATAAATCCGCGTAAAGATGTAAAACTTACCGAGTTTATGAGTTCTGCAGGCGAAGATAGTATCTCCCGTTTTGACGAGAGTACTCCTACTAAAAACAGCAAGCCAAGAAGAAATAAAGGAAATAGGAGTAATAGAAGAAGAAATAAAAATGGATAAGGTGTTTAATATTGCCTATTTGCGGGTGATTATTTCTCTCTCTTTGCCTCTTTTTTTTGTACTCATAACAGCCTCTTGTAATGAGCAGTACAGTACAGATCCTGGCTATTCACACACACTCTCATACAACTGTAATGATACTCTCTCTTTATACAATCTCTCTCTTTATGCCAGAGTCTCTTCTAGATATAATTATAACACTTTACCAATAATTGTATTAGTTACTACACCATTAGGAGATAGGTATGCCGATACTCTCAAACTCCCAGTTATAGATAGAGGCGTAGAGGCACAAAAAGTACAGAGTGGCATATGGCGAGACTATGAGTGGATTTATAGGAGAGGTATTGTATTCAATAAAAAAGGGAGATGGATTTTTACAGTTAAAAAAGATACAACTTTGTCTCTTCTGTTAAAAGGAGTAGGTTCAATGGGAGTAAAAGTCTCTCAATTTGAGGTTGAAGGAGATAAAAAATAAATTGCAAAATTAGATAAACAAGATGGGGAAAGGTAAGATTAAAAGATTCGAAGAGAATAAAAGTTTTAACTGTTTGTATCAGCCTCAAATTAAAGAGGTTTTTGATTCTACATATTATATGAAAGGAGAGTGGCACAGCCGTCATTTTAAAAATGAGAACCCCTTAGTATTGGAACTTGGTTGTGGCCGTGGGGAGTATACTGTAGAGTTGGCAAGAAAATTCCCAGATAAAAATTTTATTGGGGTAGATATTAAGGGAGCCAGAATATGGAGGGGGGCTAAGACTGTTACAGAGGAGTCTATCCACAATGGAGCATTTGTGCGGTGCCGTATAGAGTTTATAGAGTCTATTTTTGCACCACAAGAAATTTCGGAAATATGGATAACTTTTCCCGATCCTCAAATTAAAAAATTCACCAAACGCCTAACTTCTACTCTGTTCTTAGAGAGATATAAACACTTTCTTAAAGATGGTGGAGTGGTGCATCTTAAAACCGACAGTGTTTTTTTACATAATTATACACTGCAACTTGTAAAACAGAACAAATTGGAGTTGATAGAAGCCTATAGTGATATTTATGGAACTGGCAGGGCCTGCGAGTTACTCTCTATTAAAACTCGTTATGAGTCTCAGTTTTTAGAGCAGGGTATTAAAATAACATACCTCTCTTTTCGATTGAAAAAAGAGGTAGTTTTAAATGAACCTGAGTGGGACTCCGATGCTTATGACAGGTAATATTACTCTTCTTTGCTAGTATCTCTTGTTGCATACTCAATCATACGAGATAGGCGGAAAACATCTTTCCTTGGCCCTTTTAGCTTTATAGGGTTGTCTGAAATATCTACTATAATAGCGTCTTCAAACATTCTCATTGTACGTATAAGAGCAGATTTGTGGCGATATTTAGTAAA
>JBAYBU010000149.1:0-4514 GCA_041669105.1 Bacteroidales bacterium
GTTCGATAGAGATCGTAAGCCGTTCGATAGAGATCGCAAACCGTTCGAAGAAAGAGAAAAACAGACTTCTTTTTTTGACGAAAACTCATTTGTGTTTGACCGTACACCTGTCATGAGAAACAGGCGCTCTAAAAATGCGCCCCTTCCCAAAAATGACGATGGAACAGTAAGATTGAATAAATTTATTGCAAACTCAGGCATCTGTTCAAGAAGAGAAGCCGACGAGTATATATCGGCCGGCCTAGTTACAGTTAACGGAGAAGTAGTTACACAGCTAGGAGTAAAAATCACCTACAAAGATGATATTAGATTCAATGGAGAGAGGCTAAAGGGAGAAGAGAAGGTATATATCTTAATGAACAAACCTAAAGATTTTGTTACCACTATGTCCGATCCTAATGCAGATAAAACCGTTATGGATCTTATAGTAGGAAAATGCAGTCAACGAGTATTTCCAGTTGGGCGTTTAGACAAAATGACCACAGGAGTACTCCTTCTTACCAACGATGGAGATATTGCAGAAAAGCTTACTCACCCCTCTAACAATCAAAAGAAGATTTATCATATATTCTTAGATAAAAATTTCTCGGGAGCCGATTTTGATCTAGTACTAAAAGGCATTACACTAGAAGATGGAGAAGTTCATGCAGATGCACTATCTTATGTAGATGGAGAAAAAGACCAAATTGGATTAGAAATTCATTCTGGAAGAAACAGAATTGTAAGAAGAATTTTTGAACACTTGGGTTACAGAGTTAAAAAGCTAGATCGTGTATTTTTTGCAGGGCTAACTAAAAAGAACTTAAAACGTGGACAATGGAGATTTCTTAACGATCAAGAGATAGCCATGATAAGAATGGGAGCTTATGAGTAACCCCATACCTAACTCAAAAACACATCGTTCTGGATTTGTCAACATAATAGGAAATCCTAATGTTGGCAAATCTACTCTTATTAATGCACTTGTAGGAGAAAGGCTCTCAATAGTGACAGCTAAAGCACAAACTACAAGGCATAGGATAATGGGCATTGTAAACGGAGAAGACTACCAAATAGTCTACTCCGATACACCCGGAATCCTTAAACCTGGATACAAACTACAAGAGAGTATGATGAGTTTTGTAAATGGGGCTATTTCTGATGCCGATATTATTTTATATGTTACAGATGTAATAGAAACAAGTACAAAAAATAAAGAGTATCTCGAAAAACTAAAAAGTATAAAAGTTCCTATTTTGCTCGTAATAAATAAAATAGACCTAAGCAACCAACAAGAGCTAGAAAACCTTTATAAAGACTGGGAAAAAATTTTACCAAGTGCCAAAATATTTCCTATCTCTGCAACAGAAAAATTTAACTTAGACCCACTTTTTAATAGCATACTAGAGCTACTCCCAGAAAGCCCCGCTTGGTACGATAAAAATACCTTTACCGATAGGAATCTGCGATTTTTTGCCAGTGAAATTATCCGAGAAAAAATATTAATAAATTACAGTAAAGAGATTCCATATTGCACAGAAGTTGTGATTGATTCTTTCAAAGAAGAAGAAACAATTAACAATATCGATGCTATCATATATGTTACACGTGATTCTCAAAAGGGGATTATTATTGGCAAAGGTGGCTTAGCATTAAAAAAAGTAGGCACTCAAGCACGAAAGGATATGGAAACCTTTTTTGAAAAGAAGGTATTTTTACAGATATTTGTAAAAGTGAATCCCAACTGGCGCGAAGAGAGCAAAAAGCTGAAACAGTTCGGTTATATCCAAGACTAGATTAGAACTTTCTTAAAACGATGAGTAACCCTGATATTAATTTTGATCTCGAGGCAGAAACTCCTTTGGAGGAGTCCAATACCTTGGAGAGTAGTAAATTTGACAAACTTATAAACGAAGGTGACAAAAGGTACAAGCTAACCGGTATGTACAAAGAGTGGTACCTCGATTATGCTTCCTATGTTATTCTTGAGAGAGCCGTACCTCATATAGACGATGGTCTAAAGCCGGTACAACGTAGAATTCTCCACTCAATGAAAAGGATGGAAGATGGCCGTTATAACAAAGTGGCAAATATAATTGGGCATACCATGCAGTTTCACCCTCATGGAGATACCTCTATAGGAGATGCTTTGGTGCAAATAGGCCAAAAAGATCTACTAGTAGACTGCCAAGGAAACTGGGGGAATACACTAACTGGAGATAGCGCTGCTGCTCCCCGTTATATAGAAGCTCGGTTAACCAAATTTGCCAATGAAGTACTTTTCAATCCAAAAACTACCAAATGGATGAAATCTTACGACGGTAGAAACCAAGAGCCAATAAATTTACCGTCTAAGTTCCCCTTATTACTAGCTATGGGAGTAGAAGGCATAGCTGTAGGCCTTGCATCCAAAATACTACCCCATAATTTCAATGAGCTAATTGATGCATCTATCGCACATTTAAAAGGAAAAGATTTTACTCTTTACCCCGATTTCCCAACAGGAGGCCTTGCCGATTGCAACAGGTACAACCAAGGGCTTAGAGGGGGAGCAATTAAAATAAGAGCCCGTATATCTAAACTAGATAGAAAAACCTTAGCAATAACAGAAATACCATTCGGGAAAACAACCTCTCAACTGATTGATTCAATCTTAAAAGCTAACGATAAAGGTACAATCAAAATACGCAAAATTGATGATAATACCTCTTCGGGAGCAGAGATAATAGTACATCTTCATAATGATGTCTCGCCAGACAAAACAATAGACGCACTCTATGCTTTTACAGATTGTGAGCTCTCTATATCTCCCAATGCATGCGTTATAATGGAGAAGCAGCCTCACTTTATTGGTGTAGACCAAATCCTACGTCATAATACTGAGCTTACTAAAGCTATTTTAAAAACAGAATTAGAAATACGATTAAGCGAACTTACAGATAACTGGCACTATACATCACTTGAAAAAATCTTTTTTGAAAAACGTATCTACAGACTTTTAGAAAAAGAGGCCAAAACATGGGATGACCAACTTGCCGATGTACAAAAAGAGCTCAAAAAATATGAGAAAGAGCTTAAAAGAGAGATTGTAGAAGAAGATGTATTAAAACTAGTTGAAAAACCCGTAAGAAAAATATCTATATTCGATGTCAAAAAATTAGAAGAAGCTCTTAGTAAAATTGAAGAAGAGATAAAAGAGGTTAACTATAACCTAGAACACATCACTCAATACTCCATAAAATACTTTAGTAACCTCAAAAAAAAATATGGAGCAAATTATACAAGAAAAACAGAGCTTTGCAACTTCGAAACTATAGAAGCCACCAAAGTTGTTGCATCAAATGCAAAGTTATATGCCAACAGAAAAGAGGGGTTCATAGGTATGGATCTAAAAAGGGATGATGATGCCGAATTTATATGTGATTGCTCAGATATAGATGATATTATAGTTTTCCTTAAAAGTGGTAAATATATAGTTTCTAAAATATCTGAGAAACAGTTTGTAGGAAAAGAAATCATACATCTAGATATATTTATAAGAAATGACGAAAGAACCATTTATAATGCAGTTTACAGGAATGGTAAAAACGGAAGAGTATACGTAAAACGTTTTGCAGTTACAGGAGTTACCCGAGATAAAGAGTACGATCTTACTCAAGGCAAAGAGGGTAGCCAACTACTCTGGTTTACTGTAAACCCTAATGGTGAGGCAGAAGTTCTTAAAGTCTTTCTAAAACCAAGACCTAAATTAAAAAAAATAATATTTGAGTTCGATTTTAGTACCCTAGCCATAAGAGGCCGAGGTTCAATGGGGAATATTTTAAGTAAAAATGCTGTTCGCAAAATTCAACTTAAAACAAAAGGAGTTTCACAGTTTGGGGGCCAATCTATTTGGTTCGACAAAGATATTAATCGTCTCAACGAAGATTCTAGGGGTCTATTTTTAGGAGAGTTCCTGCCCGAAGATAGTATCCTTGTTGTTTTCAAAAACGGCGAATATTATACTACCAACTTTGATTTAAGCAATCGCTACCAAGGTCAAATATTAATTATAGAAAAATTAGATCTAGAAAAGACGTACACAGCAATCTATTTTGATGGAGGATCGGGCTTTTATTATATTAAACGATTTACATTTGAGCCGAGCGACAACACTGTGCAACTCATTACAAATGAGGGCCCAGGCACCTATCTTCATAGCATCTCTCCACACGAACAACCTCTAGTAGAAGTGACCTTTACTGGAAAACATAAAAAAAGAGCACCAGAAACAGTTAATGCCCAGGAATTTATTGCTTGTAAAAGCTTTAGAGCAAAAGGTAAACGGCTAACTACATTTGAAGTAGAAACCATTAATTTTACCGATCCCCAAAAAAAGGAAGAGGAGGAAGAAGAGAAAAAAAAAGAGAAGAGGGAGACCGAAAAATTAAACAAGTCAGTAAAAAAAGGGGTCACAGAAAAAAACTCAAGTAAAACCAAAGATGATAAATCCAACAAAGAGTCTCCTACTCTCTTTTAAAAACTAAATTATGATA
>JBAYBU010000150.1:0-4461 GCA_041669105.1 Bacteroidales bacterium
CGTCTTCTTCTAAAAGTATAACGCTGTTTTCTAACATTGTTACTTGGAAGTTTGAGTTAGATTTATTGGTTCCCATAACAAAAGTTTCTGAACCTGAGGGGGAGCGAGATTTAACTCCATTTACATGTATAGAGATAAAAAGATCGGCCTTGTTTTTATTTGCTATTTCTGTTCTTTTATCAAGAGCAACTGCCATATCTGTTTTGCGAGTGTAAATTACCTCTATATGTGGGTATCTGTTTTCGATTATTTTTCCAAGCTTTAGTGCTACAGAAAGTGTGATTTCTTTTTCTTTGTATTTACCATCTGGACTTATAGTACCTGGGTCTTTACCTCCATGCCCAGGATCTATTACTATTTTCTTAATATTAACAGATGAACCATCTTGTGCAGAAGCAAAGGAGATGCTAAGAATACAAAAAAAAGCTAAAAGCACTCTTGTGGGCATAATTGTTGCTAATTATAATTAACTTTGTAAGTCACAAATGTAGCATATTTTATTAAACCTTAAACCATTTTGGTTTTGAGAAAAGAGATTTTGTTGCTCCTGCTTTTTATTTTTTGCTCTCTCTATGCAGGGGAAGCAACAGCATATTCACATAATAAATTAGAACTCAGGATCTCTTCTTTTGGAGTTAGAGATACTCTTTTTTTAAGAGATTCTCTTTGGTTAAATGACACTCTTAGGGTAAATGATTCTCTTAGGTTAAATGATTCTCTTAGATTAAACGGCACTCCTAGGTTAAATGACACTCTCCCTTCAAATGATTCCATACCTTTAAAAGATACTCTTACGTCTAAAGATTCGGCAGCTCTAAGAGGCTCTTTGCTCTACCCAGTGTTTTCAAAAGCAAGAGATTCTATTATAGAAGATTTCTCAAACAATGAACGAATGATCTACTATTATGGCGATGTCTCTGTAAAATATGGTTCGTTAGAGCTCAAAAGTGAATATATGGCTTATAATATTAAAACTAAGACTGTATTTGCGTCGGGAATAGAAGATAGTTTGGGCATATTGCAAGGTAAGCCCGAGATGATTGAGGAGCAGGATAAGTATACAATGGAAACAGTATATTATAATTTTGAGTCTAGAAAGGCTTTGATAAATAATATGATTACTCAAGAATCAGAGGGTTTTTTACATGCTAAATTATTAAAGAAAATGCCCGATAACTCCATTAATATATCGGGAGGCAAATACACCACATGTGATCTTGAGCATCCACACTTTTACTTACAACTTACAAATGCCAAAGTGGTGAACAAGCCTAATAAAACAACAGTTTTTGGGCCAGCTTATTTGGTGATTGAAGATGTGCCTACTCCTTTTGTGTTGCCTTTTGGTTTTGTTCCTAACCAAGTTTCAAGAGCTAGTGGCATATTGATCCCTACTTTTACAGACGAGGTTGCTAGGGGCTTTTCTTTGAAAGGGTTGGGCTATTACTTTGTTTTTGGAGATCATTTGATGTTACTCTAACTTCTGATATTTATACATTAGGGTCTTGGAACGCGATGGCAACATCTAGATATAGAAAGAGATACAAATATAATGGGGATGTTAATATTAATTACTCTGTAAATCAAATAGGAGAGAAAGACTCTCCAGATTTTTATCAATCGAAAGATTTTTCTGTTCGCTGGAGTCACTCGCAAGATGCTAAGGCAAGGCCTGGAACTAATTTTAGAGCCTCTGTTAATTTTGCTACGCCAATGAATGATCGGTTTAACTCTTACGATATTCAGCAAAGTCTACAGAACCAAATCTCTTCTTCTATCTCTTATGGGAAAACTTTTGCAGGAACTCCTTTTACTATCTCGGCAAACGTTTTACATAGTCAAAATTCTTTAGATAGTTCTTATGCTTTTACATTCCCAAACATAACTTTAACAATGAACCAGATCTACCCTTTTAGAAGGAAAGATGCAGTTGGTAAAGAGAGACTTTATGAGCAGATTACATTTAGATATAATACAACTTTAGATAACAAGATTAATTTTAAATCGAGTGATTTTGGGCAAGAGGATTTTTTATCTAAGTTTAGAAGTGGTATGCAACATAGTTTTCAAATCGGGTTGCCTACTTTTAACTTATTGAATTATTTGCAATTTTCTCCCGGTATTAGTTATGGTATGAATTGGTTTTTTCAGAAAAATGATAAGTTTTATGAAGAAGAGACCAATAGAGTTGAAAGTGACATAACGGAGATCTTTTCACACTTTGGGGCTACCACAGATTTTGCCGCCTCGCTCTCTATGAACACTACCATTTATGGGATGTTTAATTTTGGGCAAAATTCTAAAATAAGAGCAATTAGGCATATGGTTAAGCCGAGTATGAGCATTAGTTATCGTCCAGAACAGGGAACAGCTAGTAACGGATATAGGACATTAAAGTATACCGATATTAATGGAGAAGAGAAAGAGCAAGAGTATAATATATATGAGAGTTTGCTTTTTGGTTACCCTGGCAAAGGGAGTAGCGCTTCTATGAGCTTTTCACTTCAAAACAATTTTGAGGCTAAAGTATTTAGCGACAAGGACACATCTGACGGGGGCTTAAAAAAGATTAAACTTATAGATAATCTTAATTTTGGAGGTTCATATAATTTTTTGGCAGACTCCATGAAGTTGTCAAACATTTCGGCTAGTATGAGCACTACTATTTTTGGTTCTCTTGCTTTAAATGCCAATGCAACTTTAGATCCTTATGCAATAGATAATCAGGGTAAGAGATATAATAGGTTTAATTTCTTAGATCATGGCTTTTTAAAAATTGCTCGTCTTACTAATGCAAGTATGTCGCTCTCATACCAGTTTTCGGGGAAAGGAGAGAGAGAGGGAGCTGGGATGGGGTTGCCCGATAAGAGACCTAATGACGAATCTAGTTATGTAAGAATTTATGAACACCCTGTAACAGGAGAATATATCCCAGGAGGCTGGGTCTATTATTTAGATCCAAATAATCCATGGTCGGTCAATTTTAACTATAACTACTCCTATAGTAAGAGCTATACTAATGTTGGAGGAGAGCTTGTTACAAATCATAACCACATGCAAACACTTGGAATCTCGGCTCAGGTAAAACTTGGGAAGGATCTTAGTTTGAACTTAAATACAGGTTTAGATATTATGAAAATGGCGCTAACTACTACACAATTGAGTGCAACATATGATTTGCATTGTTTTATGATTTCTATTTCTTGGGTGCCGAGTGGTATGTGGGAGAGTTGGAGTTTTAGAATTAATGCAAAAGCATCTGCTTTGTCTGACTTACTTAAGTTCAAAAAGAATGCAAGTTATTGGGATAGAGGTAGTGGATTTTAAATTATTTACAACTAAATTAATCATAAGTATGAAAAAAATTATTGCAACTGCAAAGGCCCCTAAAGCTGTAGGGCCATACAGTCAAGCTGTAGAGTCAAATGGGTTTTTATATGTTTCGGGTCAATTACCAGTAGACGTTGCTACAGGAGAATTTGTTTTAGGTGGGGTAAAAGAACAGGCCAATCAAGTATTAAAGAATATAGGATATATTCTTGAAGAGGCGGGCTATAGTTTTTCTGATGTTATAAAATCTACTGTCTATTTAACAAATATGAATGATTTTGCAGCTATGAATGAGGTGTATGCTTCTTTTTATACCGAGCCCTATCCGGCTAGAGTAGCATTTGCTGTAGTGGGTTTGCCAAAAGGTGCTCTTCTTGAAATAGATGTAATTGCTTCTAAAGAGTAGTTATTTACCGTTTATACTTAAAAAAGTGAAGCAAATCTTCACTTTTTTTTGTATTGTAATAAATATTCTTTACTTTTGTAACAAGTTTTGATACTTTATTTCCATAGGGGATAATTCACATCCACACAAATAAATCAATGTACGATATACTAGAATTAAGCAAAAAAAATCAGGAAGAACTGGTTGCTATTGCCAATGAACTTAAAATTGCAAAGGTGAAAAGTTTTTCGAAAGAAGATTTGGTCTATGAGATTCTTGACGAACAGGCTAAATTAGGAAGCAAATCTGCGGATCGCACGGTTAGGCGTCCTGTTGTAAAAAGAGAATCTAAAGCTCGCAAGCCGAGTGCAGAAAAGAGCGTACCGGTAGCAAAAAAAAGTAATACTCCAGCCCCTAAACCTCAGTCTAAGGCTCAACAATCTAAAGTTAAGGCCTCAAAATCTCAACCGAAAGTTCAAGAAGTCACAAATAAACCAGTTGTAGTAAGTGGTGCTAGTGAGTCAAATAAAAGCGAACAGACTGCTCAACAGCAAGCTCAACAGCCTGCTCAGCAACAAGCGAAGCAGCCTGCTCAACAGCAAGCAAAGCAGCCTGCTCAGCAGCAAGCAAAGCAGCCTGCTCAACAGCAAGCAAAGCAGCCTGCTCAACAGCAAGCAAAGCAACCTGCTCAACAGCCAGCAAAGCAGAATGCACGACAGCCAGCAACGGAGCCTACACAACAGCCA
>JBAYBU010000151.1:0-4444 GCA_041669105.1 Bacteroidales bacterium
CCTGCTAGTGGTAAGTTTACTCCTAGACAAAAAGATATTTATACTATAGTTGCTACTGCCAATAATATGGCAATAGATATGATAAGACCTGGTATAACTTATAAGGAGGTTCATTTAGAGGCTTCTAGATTAATAGTTCAAGGTCTTGTGAACTTAGGCCTTATGAAAGGTGATGTAGACCAAGCCGTAGCCGAAGGGGCTCATGCATTATTTATGCCTCATGGCCTTGGGCACCAAATGGGTTTAGATGTACATGATATGGAAGATCTTGGTGAAGACTTTGTGGGGTACAGCGATGTTTTTGTTCGTTCTTCGCAGTTTGGTTTAAAATCTTTACGAATGGGTAAAGAACTTAAAACAGGTCATGTTATTACTGTAGAGCCGGGTTGTTATTTTATTCCTGCACTAATAGAAAAGTGGAAAAAGGATAAAATAAATACTCAATTTATTAACTTTGACAAATTAGAGGAGTACTATACCTTTGGAGGTATACGACTAGAAGATGACATACTTGTTACTGATCATAAATGCAGGCTGTTGGGCTCTAAAAGACTCCCTATTACAGTAGAAGATGTAGAGCGCGAGATGAGTAGTAGCTAATTTTCCTTAATTGACTAATTTATAACACTTTATATGAAAAACCTTACTTTTAACGGCATTGTTGCCAGATTGGTAACTATTGCCATTGTTTCATTAATGACTATCTCTTGTTCTAAGGATAATGCGCCAGAGAAATCGGATTACAACCTTATTACTAATTTTACTTTTAAAAAGAGTGAAAACCCTTCTTTATCTGAAGATTGCTCCTCTTTTCAAGGCCTCTATACTCTATATGTGACAGTGCCAGAAGGGAGCGATATTACAGCATTAAAGCCAGAGATTACTATCTCTCCTAAGGCTACAATTAAAATTAATGATGTAGTGGTTTCGGGGGCTATGCCTACTCTTAACTTTACTGAGGCGGTAAATATTAAGGTAACTTCTGAATCGGGTAAGAACCGACTTCTAAAAGTACTTGTTAAGCCAGGTAGGAAGCAGGTAGATAGAATAGTATATGAGTTTATGTCTACGTTCTCAATACCAGGTGTCTCTATTGCAATCTCAAAAGATGGGCAAACTGTATATGAGAGTGGGCTTGGTTTTTCTATTGTAGAAAATGATGTTAGAGTTAAGCCAGATCATCTTTTCCGTTTGGCAAGCATCTCTAAACAGTTTACCACTTTATGTATAATGAAGCTTTACGAAGAGGGCAAGCTCACTGTAGATGATACAGTTTTTGGCCCGGGTGGCCATTTGGAGCAAGAGTTCCCTAATGTAAAAGCTACGGATAAGGCTGCAAAGGTAACTATAAGAGATTTTTTGTCTCATACTAGTGGCTGGCCATCCGATCCCGATCCTATGTTTACCTCTGGCTTTAAGGGGAAAACTTTAGATGAGAGAATTCTATATATGCTTGATATAGAGCCTGGAGCACGCGGTGTTAATCATGATTATTATAATTTAGGCTTTGGTGTTCTTGGGAAAATAGTTGAGAAACTAAGCGGAAAGAAATTTGAGGTATTTATGAAAGAGATACTTGCAACTGCCGGAGTAACCGACATCCATGTAGGTGGAGATCGCTCTCAAAGAAGAGCCAATGAGGCTGTCTATTATTCCCAAGATGGCACAAATGGATATGGCAATGAAATGGATGTTATTGCAGCTGCAGGGGGTATTATTGCTAGTTCAAGAGAGATGCTCAAAGTGCTTTATCATATAGATGGGCTCCCAAACATCCCTGATATTATTACCCCAGAAACACGAACTCTCTTTTTAACCAAACATGAATTTTGTGAAAGGTATGCTCTTGGATGGAGAACCAACCATTGGAGATACCCAGGAGCCGTTTTTCATACTGGTAACTTAGCTGGAACGGCCGTAATGTGGGTAATGGAGCCAAGATACAATTGTGTTATACTATGCAACTCTAGATCCTATATTGACGGGTTCAACGATAATCTTTATTATCTAATGACCGATCTTTTAAAAGAAGCTAAAATCACTTGGTAGGCTTTAAATAACTACTTGGTAAAGTTCGGCAATTATCATTGCTGTAGCTCCCCAAATTGTATGCCCATTAATAATGTAGCCGGGAGCATGCACCCATGAATAGGGGCCAGCTTGCACCCGGCATCTTTTTGTATTATTGGGATTGAATAGCCTTAAAGGTATGTGCAGATATTCTGTAACCTCTCTTGGTTCTGGGATATATCTATCTATACCGTTGTTTACAGCAAGTATAGGATAAATGGTAAAATTACTTGGTGGCACGTATAGTTTAGTGAGCTCTCCTATTATTTCAATTTTGTCTTGGTTTATTCCTAACTCTTCGTAGGCTTCTCGGCATGCGGTGGCTGTATAGTCTATATCGTAATTCTCGCATTTGCCCCCAGGAAAAGCTATCTGCCCAGAGTGCACTCCGTAGTAGGTGTTACGCTTTATAAGCAGCAGAGTCCACTCACTTTTATCTTTAATAATATTACCGCTATTATCTTTAACGGGTGTTAACATAACCAAAACAGCAGACTCCTTTGCCGATGAAGGTGGAGCCTGCTCTTTTATTAATGAAGTAATTCTTGGTTCTGGGGCTAATTTTAAATGTGCCTCTTTCCCTGGAAGTTTATTTGGAAGTATTATTTTTATCAAATCTATTTTTTATTTTCTCAATTCTTTATACCCACTCTATCTAGGATAAACGCATATTCAAATGTGGCCTCTTTTATCCTATCATAACGCCCTGTGGCTCCACCATGCCTAGAATCTATATTCATATAGAGCAATGAAATTACATATTAAAATTATAATTCTCAATTATTTCAACAAATGGCAATGGGAGAAAGTTTGTCTAAGTGAGTAAATAGTATGTTGGGGGAAAACTATAACTGATGGAGCTTGGCGGCTATAAAGGCGGTGGTCCAAGCAGCTTGTAGGTTAAACCCACCTGTAATAGCGTCTATATCAAGAACTTCTCCTGCAAAGTATAGCCCAGGAATTATTCTACTTTGCATAGTAGTCATATTTACGCTTTTTAGACTAACTCCACCACAGGTTACAAATTCCTCTTTAAAAGAGGCTTTACCTTTTATGCTATATTGGTCGTTGGTAAGTATTTCGGCAATTTGATTTAATCCTTTTTCTCCTATTTCGGCCCACTTCTTTCCAACTTTCTCTCCCCTTTGGTTAAGTATAACTCCTTGCTTATTAAGGAGAAATTCCCATAATCTTTGTGTGAGATTGTATGGTCTTACAGAGTGGAGCTGCTTGGCTGGGTTAGCTATAGCTATCTCTTTTAATGTTTTTATTACTATTTGGTTGTTCTGTTGGCCCGTCCAGTTTACCTGTATTGTAAAGTCATAATTTTTTTGGCTGAGTACTCTTGCTGCAAATGAAGAGAGTTTAAGAACTGCTGGGCCACTCATTCCCCAATGGGTTATGAGCAGGGCTCCTTGTGATTTTAATTTGGTTCCTTGAAGGTTCAAAATTGCATTTTCTACAACTACTCCCATTAAATTTGTTATAGAATCTTTAGGAATGTTAAATGTAAATAGTGATGGCACAGGCTCTTCGATTTTATGGCCTAACTTCTCTAACCACTCCAATCCTCTTCTTTTTGGAGATCCGCCAGTGGTTACAATTACTTTGTTGAATAGCTCCGTTTTACTAATTAGCTTTTGTTTACTAGAGAGCTCTGCTTTGTTGATTAGTTGTGATTTATTGAACTGTTCTGGGCTACTTAATATTTTAGTTGGCTCTTTTGTTTTGATCTCCTTCTGATAACTTAATTTAATTTTACTATTATCTTTTGAGCTCTCTTCTACTAGGTACAACTCTTTTACATCGCAACCTGTTTTTACAGAGACTCCTAATTTTTTGCACTCTTTTTGTAAAAGAGTGGTCACAGAACGGGAATCCTGCGAACGGGGGAAAACGCAATTGTCCTCTTGGATAACTAGTGGAACGCCCCTAGATTCAAACCACTCCATTGTCTGTTTTATCCCAAACTCCCAAAATAGTTTATTTAGTTCTCTTCCTCCTCTAGGATACGCTTTTAGTAGTTCTAAAGGGTCGCTACAGCTGTTTGTTAAATTACAACGGCCACCACCGGTTAATTCAAGTTTTTTCCCCAGTCGATCATTCTTTTCAATTAATAAAACTTTATTATTCTTTGAAGATGACACAATGCTTGACATCATGCCAGCAGGTCCGGCTCCGATAACGATAACATCATACATATTATTCCACCCTAATTAAAGTCTTACTAGCGTGAATTACTAATTCCTCACGATAATTAGTTTTCCAACTTCTAGTCTCAATATATTTTTTTTTATTCATTATTAAAGTCACATATGGTTCTCTTAAACTTAATGTTTTCAAAACATCATCACCTAAATAAATTATATCATAA
>JBAYBU010000152.1:0-4435 GCA_041669105.1 Bacteroidales bacterium
ATGATTTATAACCTATTTGATAGCATTGGCGAAAAAACTCCTTTACTTCAAAATCTCGTGAAAAGGTCTCTTTTATGAGCACAGTAATAAACAAAAAAACATCAGCGACTTCTGTAAGGAAAATACTTACAATTTGTGTTTTCTCCAATGTTTTTTCACTCAGTTTTGTAGATTGCTGAGCTGCAAACCCCTTAATTTTAACAACTGGAGTGAACTTTTTCATTTTACCCAAATTTACTAGACAAAGATAACCACCAAAATAACAGAAGACTTTACATCATTTGCAATAAGAGTTACATTATTCACACATCTTAAATCAAGTTGTTGTTAATATTAAATATCGATTTATAACATGCAAATTATAACTCTATTAAAGTATTTACTGAACATTGTTATTCCACATTTTGTTTTAGATTTGTATTACACGAAAAACAGGCAAATAAAAACTAATAATGGTTATAACAATGAATAATTTTAAATTTCACAATCCCACCAAACTGATATTTGGCAAAGAGACTATATCTAAACTTACAACAGAGATACCTTTAGACAAAATTATTCTAGTAACGTTTGGAGGTGGAAGTGTCAAGAAAAACGGAGTGTACGAACAGGTTAAAACTGCTTTAAAAGAACATACTTACCACGAATTCTGGGGTATAGAGCCAAACCCTTCGGTAGAGACCCTAAGAGAAGCTATTGCAGTAGGCAAAGAAAATAAGTGCAACTTTGTACTTGCAGTTGGTGGGGGCTCAGTAATTGATGGGTCTAAGCTTATTGCTGCCGGTATTATTTATGATGGCGATGCATGGGAATTAACTCTAAAAGGGAATTACACAAAAGGAAAAACACTACCATTAGCCACAGTACTTACCCTCCCCGCCACAGGTTCTGAGATGAACTCTGGTGCAGTTATATCCAATAGAGCAAGAAAAGAGAAATTTTCTTTCTACTCTAAACACCCTCTCTTCTCAATTCTAGACCCTCAAACAACCTATACCTTACCCCCATTTCAAATATCTTGTGGCATTGCGGATACTTTTATTCATGTTATTGAACAGTACCTTACAACAACAGGCCAATCGCCCCTTATGGATAGATGGGCCGAGGGGATATTGCAAACAATAATAGAGATAGCCCCCGAGATAAAGAGAGATCAAGAAAATTATGATAATATGGCAACATTTATGCTCTCTGCCACAATGGCCTTAAATGGATTTATCTCAATGGGCGTTACTCAGGACTGGGCAACTCATATGATAGGTCATGAACTTACAGCCCTGCACGGGCTCACACATGCACATACATTAACTATTGTTTTACCAGGTACTATGTATGTTCTTAGGGAAGAGAAAGGAGATAAAATTATTCAGTTTGGAGAAAGAGTGTTTGGAATTAAGCAAGAAGGGAAGGATAAAGCAAGCCGAGAGAAAGTTATTATTGCAACAATAAAAAAGACAGAAGAGTTTTTTAAAGAGCTAGGGTTTAAAACAAAACTATCTGAAAATGGCATTGGTATGAAAACGATTGAAGAGATAGAGAAAAGATTCAATGAAAGAGATGTTAAGCTTGGAGAGAATCAATCTGTAGATGGGACAGTTGCTAGGCAAATTCTAGAGCATGTTAAGTGATTAAATTTTCAACCAAGTACTTAATAAGCAATTACCTATTAAAATGAACAACTCCGCCAATCAAATTCAAGTGTTAATATTAGAGAGAGGAGGGCTATTTTTTGCTATTCCTCTCTCTTTTGTGGTTAAAGTTATACCTGCACAAGAGATATCTCCAGTTAATTCTAACAACGCTATAATTAAAGGTATTATCAATTTTAAAGGAACAGTTATGCCTGTTCTCTCAATTGAAGCCCGCTTTGGAATAGAAGAGAAAGAGCTTAGCATTAACGATAAATTTGTACTTCTAGAGCAGAACGGAGGAAAAACAGCTCTTATTGCAAGTAATGTAAGTGGGATTACTGAATTAGAATCAATGAATACTCAAAAAATTGACGCTCTTTTTCCAGGGCTCTTATCAGTAAATATCCCCGAAAAAGAAGACAAGATAATTTACTTGTATAATCCCGAAACTATATTTACAAGTAAAGAGATAATTGATATCCAAAAAATAGGTGAGCATTAAACAGATTATAAATAAAGAACATTTGCAAATAGCTGCAGATATCATTGAACGAGAATTGGGATTGCACTATCCTGCTACTCGTCTAGAGGAGCTTATGCGAGGCTTTGAAAGAACATCCGAACTGCTTAATGGGAGTTTAGGCAGTGAACAACTTCTAAAAGAGGTCATAAAAGCCAAATCTATACCAAAACATATATATACAGAACTTTCCAACGCATTAACTATTAATGAAACCTATTTTTTTAGAGAATCTCCTGCAATCAATCTATTTAAAACCACTATTATAAAGGAGATAGAAAAGAATAATGGCAACTTTAAGATTTGGAGTGCAGGTTGCAGCTCAGGCGAAGAACCGTTTACACTAGCAATTATTATAAAAGAGATGCTACCTACACATATTGCAAAAAAAATTAAAATAATTGCCACAGACATAAGCGATAAAGCACTAAAAAAAGCCAATGAAGGGGTATATACAGAATGGTCTTTCAGAGAGACACCCAGTAATATTAAAGAAAAATATTTTAAAGCAATAGATGGTAAATGGCATATTAGTAATGAGATTAAAAAAATAGTCTCTTTTTCACATCTCAATTTAATTACAGAGGAATATCCCTCTCTATCTCAAGCAATCTATGATCTAAACCTTATATTCTGTAGAAATGTGCTTATATACTTTTCTCAAAAAAACATTAAATTGGTTGCAAATAAACTATTCAATTCACTTTGCGAAGGAGGGTGGTTGGTAACATCTCAAGTTGAGCTTAATAGTGAGTTTTTTCCAAATTTTAGCAAAGTCAATATTGATGATGGATTTTTTTATAAAAAAGAAAAACTAATAACTCCCAAGAAGAGAGCAGTAAAGGAGTCTCCTATAATTAATAAGTCGGCACATTTAAAAAAGATCTATAAACATAGAACAGAAACAAAAAACAGAACTATAACAACAAGCAATGAGCCCGAAAGTATTGTTGACATCTCTCTATTACAATCGGCACAGAAACTAGCAAATAAGGGTGAATATGACAAAGCTTTAGTTATTCTCGAAAAACTCTTAGGTTCGGATAGTCTCAACTTAAATTTTTTCTATCTTTATGCGACCATACTTTCCGAAAAAGGAGATATAGAGAAGGCTGCCGAGTTTTACAAAAAATGTATATACCTCAACCCCTCTCATATTCTTGCCAATTATATGTTGGGAAATATCTATGTAGAGTTAGGTAAAAAAGAGCTCTCTACCAAGTATTTTAGAACAGCACTTGAACAGGCTAGGCAAATAGACCCTACACAAGAAGTAAATGATTCGGGAGGAGTGAGCGCCGCAAGAGTAATTGAAGTACTAGAAAACATCATACAAGAGCAGTAAAAATGGTAATAGAACAAGAATCAGTAAGCCAACAAGAGATATTAAAATCTAGAGCAATAGTTAACTCAGTTAATGAAAACCATAACGAAATGGTTGCTCAGGCACCTACAACCGTTATTAAATTCTCTCTTATCTCTAAAACTTATGCTTTTGAAACAAAATACATATCAGAAGTGCTTCTTATAAAAAACATTACACCAATACCGGGCACACCTCCATTTGTGGCAGGAGTTATAAATATAAGAGGAAGAATAGTCTCTGCCATAAATCTTAAATCACTACTAAATATGGGAGAAAGAGGACTTACAGATCAAAATCGTTTAATAGTACTCTCTATGCAAACTGTTTATTTTGGCGTTATATGCGACGCTGTGCTTGGCGTTTTTACAGAAGATCGCGCGCTCGTTAAAAGCCCACCGTCTAACCTTCCTAAGAACTATTTAAACTATATAACAGGGGTACTCCCAGATGGCACTATCTTATTAAATGCACAAAAAATACTAACATCGTCTGAAATAATAATAAATAAATAATGAAAAAAAGTTATAAAATTCACACTAGAGGAGCAATTATATCTGGAATTGTTCTTATTATTTTGTCTATTGTGGTAATTCTAGCAGCTGCATTTATCAAGATTGAAAAAATTGAAAAGATAAATGTAAATATTCAAAAGATAGACAGTCTCACTAATGAAATAAGTGGCCTAAAAGCTAACTTTAACAGAATTAGAGCACTCTCTTTGTCTCAAATGATAGAGAGAAACCAAGAAGACTTTAAGAGTGCATCTCTAGATATAACAGAAAAACAAACTAGTATGGAAAAACAGCTAATTTCTCTTGAATATTCATTAGAAAGTTGTCCAGAAATTCAAAAACTTCTATTATCCATTAAACCATTAGTAACCAAATACTTTAGAGATAGAGAGATATATGAAAATTA
>JBAYBU010000153.1:0-4426 GCA_041669105.1 Bacteroidales bacterium
AAAGAAGCTAGAAGAACCAGCATCTCCTTGACGGCCTGCACGGCCTCTTAACTGACGGTCTACTCTTCTAGAATCATGTCTTTCTGTACCAATAATAGCTAAACCTCCTGCCTCTTTTACTCCCTCACCAAGTTTAATATCAGTACCACGCCCTGCCATATTCGTGGCAATAGTTACAGCTCCTGCAATACCAGCCTCTGCAACAATATCAGCCTCTCTGGCATGTTGCTTTGCATTTAGCACATTATGCTTTATGCCTCTAATTTTTAACATGCGATTTAGCAACTCCGACACTTCTACAGAAGTAGTACCAACCAAAACTGGTCTCCCAGCTTTTGTGAGTTTTACAATCTCATCTATCACAGCATTGTATTTCTCACGTTTGGTTTTGTAAATCATATCCTCCATATCCTTCCTTATAATAGGCCTATTGGTAGGTATAACAACTACATCTAACTTATAAATAGACCAAAACTCACCTGCTTCTGTCTCGGCAGTACCTGTCATACCTGCAAGTTTATGGTACATCCTAAAATAGTTTTGAAGTGTAATGGTTGCAAAAGTTTGGGTAGCAGCTTCTACCTTAACCATCTCCTTAGCTTCAATCGCCTGATGCAACCCATCAGAATAACGCCTTCCTTCTAAAATACGACCAGTTTGCTCGTCTACAATTTTAATCTTATTGTCCATAACAACATACTCCACATCCTTTTCGAACATAGTGTATGCTTTCAAAAGTTGATTAACAGTATGGACTCTTTCGCTCTTAATAGCATAGTCACTTAAAATAGAGTCCTTTTTGCTAAGCTTCTCTTCTGGCGCAAGATCGCTTTTTTCAAGTTCAGAGATTTCTGAACCTATATCGGGAAGTATAAAAAACTTATTGTCACTTACAGTTTTTGCAATAAGCTCATGACCCTTATCGGTTAAATCTACAGATCTTTGCTTCTCATCAATAACAAAGAAGAGATCATCTGTAATAAGGTGCATCAGCTTATTATTGTCTTGCATGTGAAAATTCTCGGTTTTAAGAAGAATTTGCTTCATTCCAGCTTCACTTAAAAACTTAATAAGTGGGTTATACCTTGGTAATCCCTTATGGGCACGCAGTAATAATTTACCTCCCTCCTCTTCATTCCCCTCCTTAAGTTTAAATTTGGCTTCGTTCAAGAGTTGAGTAACTATTGCTCTTTGGGCGCTATGTAATTTTTCTACTATAGGTTTATACTCGTTAAACTCCTGCTCATCTCCTTTTGGAACTGGCCCCGAAATAATCAAAGGTGTTCTTGCATCGTCAATTAAAACTGAGTCTACCTCATCTACTATGGCATAATTATGTTTTCTCTGAACTAGATCCTCTGGGTTAATAGCCATGTTATCTCTCAAGTAGTCAAAACCAAATTCATTATTTGTACCAAAAGTAACATCGGCGCGATAGGCAGCTTTTCTAGGCTCTGAGTTAGGTTGGTGTTTATCTAAACAGTCTACTTTTAGTCCATGAAACTGATATAGTGGCCCCATCCACTCTGCGTCACGCCTAGAGAGATAGTCATTCACGGTTACTATATGTACACCTTTTCCAGAGATAGCATTTAAAAAGACCGGTAATGTGGCCACCAAAGTCTTTCCCTCTCCTGTAGCCATCTCTGCAATCATGCCCTTATGAAGCGCAACTCCACCTATAAGCTGCACGTCGTAATGAACCATATCCCAAACAATCTTACTCCCCCCGGCCACCCAACTGTTATGCCATACTGCATTGTCTCCTTCAATAGAGACAAAATCGTGTTGTGCAGCTAAATCTTTATCATAATCATTAGCAGTAACAACTATAGACTCATTTTCCTTAAACCTACGAGCAGTAGATTTCATTACAGCAAAAGCATCGGGGAGTATTTCTAATAAAATCTCCTCAATCTTCTCATCAATTTTTTTGGTAAGCTTATCTACTTCTACAGCAAGCTCTTCTTTTTCTCTCACATCAATCATTACATCCTCTAGTCTCTCTCGTAAAGATTTTTTTCTCTCCTCTAGGGCAGCAATACTGTCGGCAACAATTTTCTTAAGCTTTGTGCTCTCGGCACGGAGTTGATCATTGGTGAGATTATCTATTCTCAAATATGCTTCTATCGTTTTATCTACGTAGGGCTGTATCTCTTTTATATCTCTTTCCGATTTTGTGCCAAAAAACTTTCTAATTAGATCTGTAATTAATGCCATTATATTTTTAATATTTAAATTACTCTTAAAATCCTATATTTAATCGCTCCTAATTTACAAAGATAAAAAAATTGAAAGAATGATTTACATTTGTATCAATAAGTAATTAAATGAAACGAAAAATAGTCAAAACAGCAGACGGCTCCTACACATTCAAATTTGAAGGCTTCAAAGAGTGCTTTCACTCTATAAATGGTGCATATACAGAGAGCATGCATATCTTTATCCAAAATGGTCTAAGATTTTATATTGATAACCTCCTTGAAGAGTCAAACACTCAAGTAGCTAATATTAATATACTTGAAGTAGGTTTTGGCACAGGATTAAACTGCATTTTAACAGCTGTTTCAGCAAAAGAGTACCCTAATATTCAAATTAAATACAACACCATTGAAAAACATCCATTAACAACAGAGGAGTTTGAAGGGTTGCAATATAAAACATTATTTACCCAAGAGTGGAACAGTACCATAGATAGAATTCATGCGTGCAGCTGGGATCAAAATGAAAAAATTAATGACAATTTTGTTTTATTGAAGAAAAAATGCAAAATAGAAGAGTTGCAATTAGATGAAGAAATAGCAAAATTGCAATTAGATGAAAAAACAGCAAGATTGACAGATAGAAGCATAAAGCTTATTGATGGATACTTGGCTGACATTGTCTATTATGATGCCTTTTCTCCGAATATTCAACCTCATCTATGGAGTAGAGATCTGTTTAAAGGAGTATATAACCTCATGAACAACAATGCTATTTTAGTTACATATTCGGCAAAAGGAGATGTAAAAAGAGCTCTGAGAGATGCTGGCTTTTATGTGACAAGAAAAAAAGGACCTCCAGGTAAGAGACACATTACTGTTGCAAGAAAAATAGTTAGAGAAGTAACTCTCTAAATTATTTTTCTACAAGCTCTACTCTATACATTTTTGGCCAATACTTCCCCGTAAGATAGATTGCTTTAGTGACAGGATTGTATGCAATTCCATTAAGGACGTCTGTCTTGGATGTTCTTAATTTTAGAGGTAATAAATTCTCACAATCTACAGTAGCTGTAACATTCCCCGTCTTAGGATCTATAATTACTATTGTATCACTCCCAAAAATATTTGCCCAAATAGAGCCCTCTATATACTCTAACTCATTAAGCTCCATTACCTTTTTCCCTTTTAGGGTAACCTCAACTTTAGACAACTCTCTAAATGTATTGGGATCATGAAAAAACAAAAAAGAGGAACCATCTGTAGAGATTAAATTTTTACCATCTGTTGTTAGACCCCAGCCTTCACGCGCATTAAAAAGCTTTCCTACCTGCCTAAAAGTCTTAACATCGTACACCAAAACCTCTCTCTCCATCCACGTTAAAAGATATATTCTCTCATTAAAAACTACTGCACCCTCGGCAAAATATTTTTGTGGTAAGTTAAAGCTCCTCACAGCAGTACCACTTTTAAGGTCTACCTCACGAAAGAATGAGACACCATATTGCCCCGAACTCTCAAAAAGGCTCCCTTTATGAAAGAAAAGACCTTGAGTGTATGTGTTTACATCATGGCTTAAAACTTCTGCAACCTTTGCAGAGTATTCCTTAATTTTCTGGTTTTGAGCATCAGAAACAATGATGCCCGAAAACATAGCAAAAAGAATAAATAGATATTTAAATGAAGTCTTAGACATTTTAACTTAAAAAAATTAACTCCTCTTTTTGTAGTTCATAGCCGCTTTAACCATAGCCACAAACAGAGGATGCGGGTTTTCTGGAGTACTCTTAAATTCTGGATGAAACTGCACACCTATAAAAAATGGATGTTCGGGTATTTCTACTATCTCCACTAAACTGGTCTCACTATTTTTTCCTGTAGCAACTAACCCAGCTGTAGAGAGCATATCTACATAAATATTGTTCATCTCGTAACGGTGCCTGTGCCTCTCTGATATCTCTGTTTTCCCATATATAGTGTGAGCAAGAGAACCCTCGTCTATCTTGCAAGTATAAGCTCCCAACCTCATTGTTCCTCCCTTGGTTGTTAGAGATTTTTGATCTTCCATAAGATCAATTACGGGGTTTTTAGTATTTGTTTTAATCTCGGTTGTCATAGCATCTTCTAGCTTTAAGACATTCCTGGAAAATTCTATTACTGCCATTTGCATGCCAAGACAAATACCCAAAAAAGGAATTTTATTCTCTCTTGCATACTTAGCAGCA
>JBAYBU010000154.1:0-4385 GCA_041669105.1 Bacteroidales bacterium
AAACTTTGACTGGTGAAAAAGTATATTTTTATTATAATAATTTCGTTAATAATCTTTAATGGCGTCCAAGGCCAAACAAAGCAGCACCTTATTGGAGTAAAAGCTGGGTACAATATAAGCGGCCTTGACACTAGACCCGATCTAGAACATAAAACTATCTCTACCTATCAAAATTTCTCTTTAGTGTATACTTATTATCATGATCTGTGGGGAACTATGAAAATTTTTGGTATCCAAACTGGTTTAAGCAAACAGTCTCAAGGCTATCTTAGTAAAGATGGAGCCAATACCTATGGAGCTATTTCAATCCCATTAGTTTCTCAGTTTCATCTTGATTTTTGGAGGATGAGGATTCTATTAAACGCTGGTTGTTTTGGAGCTTATCGCTATTCCATGAACAATTATGATGATAGTAGTTTTGATGAATTTGATAACAAGTTAGATGCTGGATTTATCGTAGGTGGTGGTTTGGCTTTTATATTAAAGCCAATAGAGGTGCATTTAGAGGGGAACTATCAATACTCTTTAACATACCTGCAAGATCCTAAAAAGTTTAGTAGTACCGAATTTCTTTTCACTCACCCTAAGCAGTTAATATTTAGTGTTTCGTTAAATATTAGGCTTTAATTTGATAGGAGTTATTACTATGAGAAACATAGAGGTAAATGTAGGAAATGTTGTAGTGGGAAAAGAGAATAAAATAGTTATTCAAACTATGTGTAATACCTCTACAACAGATGTCAAAAATTCTTATAACCAATGTATACAACTTGCTAAAGCAGGTGCACAAATTATAAGATTGACTACACAAGGCATTAGAGAGGTAGAAGCTCTAGGACTTTTAAAACAAAAATTGAGAAGAGCAGGAGTTCTTACGCCCTTGGTTGCCGATGTTCATTTTTCATTTAAAGTTGCAATTGCAGCTGCAAAAGTAGCTGATAAAGTAAGAATTAACCCTGGCAATTTTGCAAAAGAAGAGGAGTTAGCAAAAAGAGAGTTTGCAAATCTTATAGAAGTATGTAAAACAAATAGTACCTCAATTAGAATTGGGATTAATCACGGTTCTCTTGGAGAGCGAATTACTGCAATCTATGGTAACACTCCTCAAGGGATGGCTGCAATTGCTCTAGAGTGGATAGAGATGGCCGAAAAATCTAATTTCGACCAAATTATAATCTCTCTAAAAGCTAGTAATGTCTTAGTTATGACGGAGGCATACAAATTTCTTTATAAAGTTATGGAAGAGAGAGGAGTTCTATACCCTCTGCATTTGGGAGTAACTGAGGCAGGTAACGGCTACGAAGGGAGAATAAAATCGGCAGTGGGGCTAGCTACTCTGCTTAAATTAGGAATCGGAGATACAATAAGAGTATCGCTAACAGAAGATCCTATGAACGAAATACCTGTAGCAAAATTTATTGCAAAATATTTTGAAGATAAATCCAATATTGATAAAAAGTATCCTACAAATGTTGTCTACGATTGCCTTAACTATCAAGATTTTATACTAAAAGTCTCATGTGATTACGGGCCTCTTCTTCTTGAAAAAAAGATAGATAATTTTAACCTTTCGGGTACAATTTTAGGAGAAGACATTTTAGAAAAAGACATTCAAGTATTTAAGGGTAATTTACTACAGGCCTCTAGACGCAAATTCACAAAACCCGAGTACATTGCTTGTCCTGGATGTGGCCGTACTCTATTTAATTTAGAAAAAGTGTTCAAAGAGGTAAAAAAGAGAACTTCTCATCTTGCAGGATACAATATTGCAGTAATGGGTTGTATTGTAAATGGCCCAGGAGAGATGGCAGATGCCGATTACGGCTATGTAGGAGAAGGTAGAGACAGAGTAAGCATATATAGGGGTAAGGACCTTATATACCGTTCTGTGCCTCAAGAGGAGGCAATAGACAAGCTACTAGAGCTTATTGAGCAAGACGTTCGCAATAAAGTCTTCCTCCCTCGGAACGGGTAACTATTACTCTCTCTCCTTTTTCTGCTAAACCATTTTCTAGAGAAGCTTCGTACCATTTTCCATTAATTTCAATTTTACCAGATGGCATCATGTTGGTGCGAACTGTAGCTGTTTCTCCTACTAATCCTGGTAGTGAGATGTCTGAAATTGCATACCCCTCACTTTCGTTAAGAACAGTTTTTAATGACAATCCTGGGAAAAAAGAGCTATTTAAAAACTTCCCAGCCAGGTAGATAGAACCAACTAGAGATATAAATGAAGATAACAAAACTATAGAGAGAGGTTTAATAATAACTATGAAATTAAAGTCTCCTTCATAATAAAAAAGAGTATTGTCTATCATGGCTAAAGAGAGACCTGTTATCATTAATATAATTCCAGATATACCTGCTATACCAAACCCTGGTATTACAAAAATCTCTGCTAAAATGAGTAGTACTCCCAAAACAAACACAATAATTTCCCAGTTTTGAGCCAAACCATCTAAGTAGAGAGGAGAAAAATAGAGAACAGCAGCAATTATTGCAGCCATAGAAGGGAATCCCAATCCTGGAGTTTGTAATTCAAAGTAGATACCACCAATTATTACCATTAAAAGAAGAGCTTGTATAAATGGAGTAAGAAAGAAGAGTAAGATTCTATCCATTACAGTTAACTTTTGCCTTTGAATAGTATACTCTTTAGTAGGTATAAATAGAGCGATAGCCTCTTCTACAGTAGAGGCTACTCCTTCACAAAAGCCATTGGCAATGGCCTCTTCGGCAGTAAAGCTTAATACTTTTGTGCTATCTATTATGCCTGGAATATATACCGATGGATCTACCATTGCTTCTGCAATTTTTGGATCTCGGCCATTGACCTCGGCAGTAGCCCTCATCATAGCTCTCATAAAAGATTGGTATTTATCTGGCATAGCTTCTCCTGTTTGATTCACTACAGTTGCAGCGCCTATACTGCCTCCCTTTCTCATGTAGATGCTATCGCAAGCTATTGAAATTAATGCTCCAGCCGAGGCTGCTTGGTTATCTATGAATACAGCTGTAGGAATTGGAGTGTTTAAAAGAACTGTTCTTATACTATCGGCTGCATCTACTGCGCCACCATAAGTGTTAAGATGAATAATAATATATTTTGCATCTATTTCTTTTGCCTCTTTAAAACCTTTTGTAATACGTCTAAAAGAAGAGGTAGTGATCTCTTCTTTAATCTCTATTACATATGTAATTGGTTTTTGTGCAAAGGTAAATATGTTAACAAACAACATTAGAATTAAAGAAACTGCTCTCATTTTAACTTTATTTAGTTATTTTGATGTAAATATACTTTACTTTTTCTTATTTTTGCCAGAAGTCAAATTTATTAATTAAACTTTACCACAAATTATGAAGTTAAAAAGCATTTTTACGGCGGCACTTATGTTGTTCGTTTATGGTTTTATTGCAGGACAAGCTCCCCTTTCTTATGACCCCGATGATTCAAATTTTACAGAAAGTTGTACCTCAATAATGGTTGGCAAAGAAGCTAGCACAGATGGGTCTGTTATGACAGCACATACATGTGATTCTAATTATAGAACCTGGCTAGAGATTGTAGGGAGAAAAACATATAACAGTGGAGAGACAGAAGGAGTTTTCTGGGGAAGATTACATACAGAGGAACCTTGGGATTTAAGAAATGTAGTTGAGAAAGGTAGGATTCCTGCAATTCAAGAGACATTTGCATACCTTAGTACTGCCTATCCATGTCTTAACGAGAAACAACTTGCTATTGGGGAGACAACAATAGTTGGCAAACGTGAATTAATAAATAAAGAGGGTTACTTTCTTATAGAAGAACTTCAAAGAGTTGCTTTACAAAGATGTTCTACATCGCGTGATGCTGTAATTTTAATTGGTAAACTGGCAGAAGAGTATGGATATGGAGATTCTGGCGAGTGTCTTACAATTGCCGATAAAAATGAAATTTGGCAAATTGAGCTATTTGGTTCTGGGCCGGGTAAACCTAGTGCAATTTGGGTAGCTCAAAGGGTTCCTAATAATCATGTTGCGGTATCGGCCAATATACCTAGAATCTCAAAAGTAGATTTTGATAGTAAGGATTTTCTTTATAGCAAGGATATTAAAGAAAAATGTAAGGAGCTTGGCTATTGGGATGGCAAAGAGGATTTTGTATTTTGGAAAATAAATAATGATAAAAAGCCGTTCTCTATAAGAGAATTTTTTGTTCTTAGCCACATGGCTCCTTCTTTAAATCTTAGTTTTGACTCCCCAGAACTTCCTTTTTCTGTAAAGCCCGATAAAAAAATCTCTGTTAGAGATGTAATGGCCTTTTATCGTGAAACTTACGAAGGTACTGAATGGGATCAAACACAAAATTTAGCAGTAGAAGTTAATCGTAGAGACAAAGTTAA
>JBAYBU010000155.1:0-4383 GCA_041669105.1 Bacteroidales bacterium
CCAAAAATATCGTTATCTATTGTTCCAGGGATACCTATTACTGGTAACCCAAATTCTTGTTGTAATAGCCCCGCACCTCTAAAAGAGCCATCGCCTCCAATAACTATGAGTGCATCTATATCTCTTTTTATTAAGTTGTTATGTGCTGTCTTTCTTGATTTAGCCTCTTTAAACTCTGGGCATCTAGAAGATTTTAGCATTGTACCTCCCAAAGAAATAATTTTTGACACGGAATGTGAATGCAGCTCTATAAACTGCTTATCTACAAGTCCTGCAAAACCTCCAGTTATGCCAACTACCTCTATATTATTATGAATGGTAGTTCTTACAACAGAGCGTATAGCTGCGTTCATCCCTGGTGCATCTCCTCCCGAGGTAAGAACGCCTATTCTGTGGATAGTTTTATTTGGTCTCATATTTGAAATAATTTTTAAGTTACAAACTTACCCTTTTTTATTGTTATGCAAATATCTACTTTTGTAAGCTTGTTTAATTGAGTATAAATGAAATTTTTTGATATTGAACTAGGTAACCATCCCCTTTTTCTTGCTCCGATGGAAAATGTTACCGATCCCTCGTTCAGATACATTTGTAAGGAGTTTGGTGCCGATGTACTATATACCGAGTTTATCTCTGCAGATGGGCTAATACGAGATGCCAAGGGATGTTTGACTAAATTGGACATCTTCGATTATGAACAGCCGATAGGTGTTCAAATATATGGTCATCTTGTGGATCCAATGGTTGAGGCGGCTAAAATGGCAGAGGTTGTTGCTCCTGCTTTTATTGATATTAATTTTGGGTGTCCTGTAAATAAAATTGCAAACAGAGGCGCAGGTTCGGGAATGATGCGCTATCCAGACAAAATGATTGAGATAACAGAGAGGGTGGTAAAAGCTGTAAATGTACCTGTTACTGTTAAAACCCGCCTAGGTTGGGACCAAGGGAGTAAAATAATACCAGAATTAGCTTCACGCTTGCAGGATGCAGGTATATCTGCTCTAACTATACATGGGCGTACTCGTTCTCAGCTTTATAAAGGCGAAGCAGATTGGACACTCATTGGAGAGATTAAAAACAACTCGGCAATTAAAATTCCAATTATTGGCAATGGAGATATTACTACTGCCCAGGGTGCAAAGGAGGCTTTTGACCGTTATGGTGTAGATGGCATTATGATTGGCCGGGCCACTTATGGCCGCCCTTGGATTTTTAGTGAGATAAAGCATTACCTCTCTACAGGAGAACTTATGCCAGAGCTCACTGTTAATGAGAAGGTAGATCTTGCACGTAGGCATTTGCTTAAGTCTGTAGAGATTAAGGGAGAGAGAGTGGGGGTGCTAGAGATGAGAAGGCATCTCTCTTCTTATTTTAAAGCTCTGCCTAACTTTAAGGAGTTAAGAATGAAGATGGTTACAGAAAACGACCATAGAGAGGTACTTGTTCTACTTGAGGTTGTTAGAGAGAGATATGCAAGTAGTTGAGAGTTCTGATATGCAAGTAGTCGAAAATTCTGATATACAAGTAGTTGAGAGCTATATATAAATTTGGGATTAATAACAGCGTGAAAAAATTAAAATAGATATGGAGTCGTTTTTTATTAATAAAGTGTTGCTTTTGCCTTACTATTTGATATTAAAGTTGAGGCACTATTTGTACGACACTGGGTTCTTTAAATCTTATAAATTTGATATACCTATTATTATAGTAGGTAACATTTCTGCTGGTGGTACGGGCAAGACCCCTCATACAGAGTATATTGTAAGTCATTTTTTGGAAAAGGGGCCAGTTGCTGTTCTCTCTAGAGGGTACGGGCGTAAAAGTAGAGGTTTCAGGTATGTGAACATAGACGATACAGCACTTATGAGTGGAGATGAGCCGTTACAAATAAAACATAAATTCCCCAACGCTATTGTTGCTGTAGATGCAAACAGGGTAAGAGCTATTAAAACATTAATGGCTTTGCCTGCACAGCAGAGGCCCTCTGTAATTGTTATGGACGATGCATTCCAGCACAGGCGTGTGATTCCCTCTACTAGTATTATACTTGTAGATTACTCTAGACCTATGAGTAGAGATAATCTTTTACCAGTTGGCTCCCTTAGAGATTTACCAGAGCAGATTGCACGTGCCAACATAATTATTGTAACAAAGTGCCCTCCACAGATGTCTCAAGAAGATCAATTCAACTGGGAGAATTCTCTTAAGCTATCTCCTACTCAAAAATTATTTTTCTCGGCTATGAAATATTCAGAGGCCAAAGCTGTTTTTCCTGAAGGAGACAAACGATATATCTACTCTAATTTTGCCCAACTTGTTACCGCAATAGCTAATCCAAAGCCTCTTGAGTATGAACTTATGAGTAATTATAAAATTATTAAAAAGCTTCGCTATAGAGATCATAAAAATTTTTCTAAAAGAGATGCTGCTTCAATAAATAATTTGGCAGAGAAATCCCCGAAGGCAGTTATATTCACAACAGAGAAAGATGCAAAAAGATTGGTTTTACTTACCTCCTTAACAGATAACGTTAAACTTAGAATCTTCTATCTTCCTATAGAAGTTACCATTCTTAACGAGAGTGGTTCTTGTTTTTTTAATGTATTAAAGTGAAACTTTTTTAAATTGATTAATTACTGCACGTACTTGTTGTGGAGAGCATAAAAGCAGCGATTAAACTCTCTTTTCTTTCATTTGTGTTTATCATTAGAGTTTGATTCTCATTGAGATAATCTTCTGTTCTTTTTTTAATAATTGGGTGATACTGTTTATATAGAGGCTACAAGCACATCTAAAGGTTATGCTGCAAAATCCGATCTTCTTTATAGAAGAGACGGAACTGATGCATCAAAGGAATCGGGCACTTTCTATACAAGAGTCTCTTCTCCTACATTCATTGGTACTTACTCAGAAGCTTGCTTTATCAAAGCAGAAGTTTTGTTCAATCAAGGTAATTCTTCTGGTGCATTCACTGCATACAAAGAGGGTATCAAGGCAAGTATGGAACAGATGAATGTGACACTCAATTCTTGGATTGCAGGAGATGCAAGCCTTGCAGATTGTCCGTCATTTACTCCTATGACTCAAGCACAAATGAATGATTTCTTGAACAATGGTATAGGTACTGCAGGCAATCTTACTTTAGGTAAAATTCTCACTCAAAAACGCATTGCTTTACATTTTTCAGTAGAAATTTGGAACGATATGCGTCGTTATGACTTTGATGTAAACTTGTTCCACAATTGGGGTATTCCTGCAAATTACGCAGTTAATGCTGCCGCTCTTAAAGGAATTCCTCTCGGAAAACAGTTCCGTCGTTGGCGTCACAGCTCACACGAGCGTAACTACAACGCAGCGAATCTGCAGGCAATCGGTGAAGAAGTTCCGGGTGCAAATATGAGTGCTACCGATGGATGGTACGGTGCTGAAGATCTTTATACTATTCCTGTATGGTGGGATATGCCATAATTTAGTTTTAAATATATTATGCTAGTTTAAAAGGGTTACTCGTTTGAGTAGCCCTTTTTTTGATTGGTATGAATAAAAAATTGTAAAATAATATCGTACCTTTGTTGGGATATTATTGGCAACAATTATTAAAAATTATATAAGTATGTTTTTGAAAGATGTATATGTAAATAGGAGGAGAGAGCTTGTAAAACAAGTAAAATTTGGCCTTATGTTGTTCCTAGGTAATTCTGAGGTTGGGATGAACTATTCTAGTAACACTTACAGGTTTCGCCAAGACTCTTCGTTTCTCTATTTTTTTGGGATAGATCAACCAGATTTGGCCGCTGTAATAGATGCAGAAACTGGAGATGAGATCATTTTTGGGAGCGATGTTAGTATAGACGATATTATTTGGATGGGGCCACAACCTGCTATGGCAGAGAGAGCTCAAAGGGTGGGCGTGAACAAAGTTAACTCTTACTCTTCTTTGGAGGAGTATATACGTAAAGCCGCCTCGGCAGGTCGTAAAATTCACTTTTTGCCACCCTACAGAGATGATAATAAAATTAGGCTCCACAAAATGACGGGATTAGATTTTTCGGCATTAAATAAGGAAGCTTCTGTAGAGTTTATTAAGGCAGTTGTCTCTTTGAGGGAAATTAAAGACAAGTATGAGATAGAGGAGATAGATAAAGCTGCAAACATTGGCTATATGATGCACTATACAGCTATGAAAATGGCAAAACTGGGTATGGTGGAGCAGGAGTTGGTGGGGGTTATGGAGGGGATCTCTATCTCTAACGGTACAATGCCCTCTTTCCCTATTATTTTATCTCAAAATGGAGAGACTCTACACAACCACTCACATCATCAAATTTTGACCGATGGGCGTTTGATTGTTATAGATGCCGGGGCAGAGACTAATATGCACTA
>JBAYBU010000156.1:0-4360 GCA_041669105.1 Bacteroidales bacterium
ACCTGCAACTGCCATGCCTACAGCAGTACCAACTATTCCTGATTCGGCCAAAGGGCTATCAAAAACTCTCTCTACACCATATTTTACTTGCAATCCTTCTGTAACTCTAAATACTCCGCCCTCTACACCAACGTCTTCTCCATACACTATAACGTTTTTGTCTTCTGCTAGTTTTATATCCAATGCATCGTTGATAGCATTGACCATATTCATTATTTTCATATTATAACTCTTTGAATATTATTACTTAACCTTTGAACTTTTCCATTGAAGGAACCTGTCGTATTGATTCTCTTGATCTTTAAGATCGTCTGGAGTATCGGCATATAGATATTTGAAAATATCTTCTTTAGGGTATGGGCCATAATTCTCGGCCTCAATAAATTGCCTGTCTATCTCTTCTTTATACTGAGGAATTATCTTCTCTTCTTCTTTCTCGCTCCACAGTTTTTTAGTTATTAAGTAGGCTTTTAAACGCTTCAAAGGGTCTCTCTCTTCCCACTTTTGTTCTTCTTCTTTAGTTCTATATTTAGAAGGATCGTCCGATGTGGTGTGTGCCCCTTTTCTATAGGTGACGGCCTCAATTAAAACAGGTCCTTTCCCATCTCGGCATACCTTAACAGACTCCTCTATTGCCTTATGCATAGCAAAGTAGTCATTCCCATCTACCTGAATTCCCTTTACTCCGTAGGCCACTGCTTTTATGGCCAAAGATTCTGATGCAGTTTGCATGTGAGTAGGGGTAGAGATACCATATTGGTTATTTTGAATAATAAATATTACCGGAACATTCCACACCCCGGCAAAGTTAACTGCTTCGTGAAAATCACCTTCTGATGTTCCAGCATCGCCAACAAAACCATAAACTACCTCGTCTTTTTTATTGTACTTTATTGCATAACCCAATCCTGCAGCATGCAGTAACTGAGAAGAGATAGGTACACTTATAGGAAGAGTGTTTTTTGCCTTGGAAAAAGCCGACCCATCTTCGTAGCCCATAAAGTAGAGGAATAGCTCTTTTAGGGTAACCCCTTTGGCTAGCATAGCTCCCATCTCTCTAAAAGCAGGCACAAGCCAGTCGTTTTCGCGGATGTGAACACCTGCAGCGGCAGAAATAGCCTCTTGCCCATAATTTGGAGGGTAAGTAAAAATTCTACCCTGCCTTTGATAGGAGACAATTTGCAAATCGGCTGTTCTTGCAAAGAGCATATCTTTATAAATTTTGAGTAGCTTTTTCTCTTCTATTTTGGGCATCCATTTATCATTAATAACCTTGCCATCGTTATCAATAACTTGGAACATTACCTTTTGTAACGGATTATATTCATTAAACATATCAAACACATTAAAATTAATAATTTGTTCTATTATGTATTAATAACGTTTAAACTTCATTTTTGTTGATGAGCTCAATAATTTCTAATGGAAAGTATTTAAATAAATAGAGAAAACTGACATAATTATAAGAGAAAACCCATTATGAATGAACACAATGGGTTAAAATAATCTATATCAAATTAATTAGGGAGCTACTCTAAAACAATCTCTGTATCACGTACTTTTTCTTGGTCTATAAAAACCTGAATTAGATAGGTGCCAGGTACAAGTTTTTGCTGATGTTCTACAAAGAAGTAGATAGGTAAATACCCTCCTGTGTAATCAACCTCTTGTATACCAGTGTATTTAAACTCTTCTCCCAAAGGGTTTATGATATTACCAGAGGGGTCTAACATTCTCATATGAACAATTCGTTTACCCTGTTTAGTAAATGGTGTACCTGCTATTTCAAAAGTTATATAGGTTTCATCAACTCTCTTGGCAACAGATACATTATACCTATCAGCACAGAGCCAACGGTTCCACTTTGTGATAGGGTTAATGTTATAAGCAAGAAGAAACCGAGCTTTATTTATGCTGTCTTGTAAATTTTGACACTTTTCTGAGAGCTCTACAATGTGATCTTTTTTCCTAAGATCTTCTGTTAATAGACGATCATACCTACGTTGTAATGTTTCATACTCGGTCTCTACTTTTCTAAGTTCGGCCATCTCTACTTCTAGTTCGGCTACATTTTTTGCACCCGTTCTTAGAGTATAAATTAGTTCATTTTTAATACGTAGCTGCTCTTTACCTGCAGCTGTTACGTCTGTTATACTATCGTTAAGAAGCGCAATTTCACTTATACACTTTTGGTTTTGAGCTGTTTGTTCTTGCACCTGCTCGTTTAACGTATAGATATTATTGCTTAAATCTCCATTTTCCAGAGATAGTTTAGAAGCTTTATTTATGTATAACAACATAACTACAAGAGCAATAAGTAAAAGAGTACCTAGTGCTACCACAGATATGAGTAATACATTGTTCTTACGGGCTTTTACATTTTGTTCCATAAGTTCATGATTTTATAGGTTAATAATAGGGTGTTGGGCAATTACCTAAAGTTATAACTTAATAATTGAAATATGAAATATTTGAGTTATATTTAAAATGGTATTTACAATGGTATTTTTAAAAAACAGCAGAAAGGCATATTTTAAATATTTGGACATAGATAGGTAACAACACAGCTTTACTAAATTATGAGAAAACTATGAAAGATATAGAAACTAAGAGTGTCATAAAAAAAATTCCTATTGTTTGTGTAGGCGGTTCGGCTGGTGGCCTAGATGCCTATGTACGTTTACTACAGAACCTACCTGCCAATATGGGAGTTGCTATTGTTATCGTTAATCATTTGAGAACTGTGGCCACTCAGCTCCACAAGATTCTCCCACACTATACAGAGATGCCTGTTAAACTAATTACAGAAAAACTAGACATTAAGCCCAACCATGTGTTTATAATTCCAGAAAAGCGAGATTTGCACGTTCTAAATAGTGAATTCCGTTTAAAGCCTATATCAAAGCCTAGAGGTTGGCCAGATGTAATTACTGTTTTCTTGCGTTCTCTCACACAGAATTGGGACGGCAAAATTATTGCTATTATTGTATCTGGCTATGATGGCGATGGGGCAGATGCTCTATGCGGCATAAAAGAAGCTGGGGGCATTACCATAGCTCAAAAGCCAAATACTGCCTTGCAACCAGATATGCCAGAGAGTGCAATAGAGAGCGGATGCATAGATTTTATTCTATCTCCAGAAGATATAGCTAAAGAAATCGCCCGAATTGTGCACCACACAAAAGTATAAACTATTGTAAAAATTTCTATCAGCTATAAGTTCTAGAAACATAGGAACAATCAAGTGGCTTTCTCCTTCCTTGTTTAAAAACCCATGAACACCAGCACTAACGGAATCTTGATATGTATTATGCCCCTCTTCAATCAAAGAAGCATCTACTTCTACATCTAGGTAAACTACACGTTGGGCAATTTTATTTACTAGCAAATGATCTACTTTTCCAATGATTCGGTTATTTGCATCTTTTATATGCCAACCTCGTACATCAGTATAATTTTGGGCAACTTTGTAATCAAACAGTTCATCTAGATTAGAAAGGTTTTTATTTTTATCTGTCATTATTTGATTTATTTAAATTAACTAATTCATTTTTTTAAGGAGGTTTGCAGCCTTTGCAAAGTAATTTTTCACAACATCTCTTTGATCAAGTGTAAGTGTTGTTGGGTTTATTGCTTTTGATGCGTTTTTCAACTCTTCTACCTCATTTGCCAAACTTGGATGTTTTGCATTTTGAATGTTTTGCAAAATTTGGGTTAAAATATCACTTGCTTTTCTAATGTTATTTGCATGTGTTGTCTCAAACGGATCTTCAGTAATCATTTTTGAGTATTTTCTTACTTTTTCTAAATCGCCTCTAATTTCAAATCCAACTTCACCAGCGATAGCTTTTGTAGCCTCAATTAGTTTTGTTAACGCTTCACTTGTGTATGCATGGTCTAGACTCATCTTTTCCTTGTTGTTTTCAACAAAATTAATATATGCAACAACAGTGCTGTTATTTTCGTTTACCCCTATGAGATCTAATCCGTTTGTATTGGAGATAGAATCTGCTTTTTCTTTTCAATTCTAATTTCTGTCATAATAATCTTTTTTAAAAAAGTGAATTTCTAATTGTGAATCATCAAGCCAAAGTTTAGAATTTTAGAATTTAAAAATATTACAAAACTTTTATAAAAGATTACATTATTCACACATCTGTGTCTCGAGGCTTCTCTCTCATAAAATCTGGGTTTCCAGGATCCATACCTAATGCAGTAGAAATTTTAATGAGGTTATCTATTGCTCCTTTTGTATAGACAGTAAATTTAATTATAACTACTCAAGTATATAAAAAGTTGTACCTTTATGAAGATAAAGCCGTGTTTCAAAAAAAATAATAACTTTACTTCTTGAATTACA
>JBAYBU010000157.1:0-4360 GCA_041669105.1 Bacteroidales bacterium
ACCATAGTGTTGTTTTTAGCTGGTACAAACCTTTTTGGACAGAGTCAGGATGCATTGAGTACCTTTACACCCTACTCTGTTTTTGGGGTAGGAGATATTAACAGAGCAGGAACAGCCTATAACAAAGCTATGGGAGGTATTGGTATTGGAATTAGAGAAAATAGGTTAATCAATATTCTAAACCCAGCTTCTCTTACCGAGCGAGATACCCTCTCATTTTTATTAGATTTTGGAGTTAATCAAAAAAACATATTAACCGAAACAGATAATGCAAAATCGGCATATAATGTATTTAATATGCATCATATTGTAATGAGTTTTCCTATTTATAAAAAATCGGCCTTCTCTATAGGCATTATCCCATATAGCTCTGTGGGCTACAGCTTCGAAGAAGTTGAGACCGACCCCGCTATAATTAATGAGATGGGCGACATTCGCTATCAACGGTACGGAACAGGTGGTATTAATAAGATATTTTTAGGAGCATCTGTAAATTTATTTAAGAATTTTTCTTTAGGTGCCGAGGGTATTTTTTATTTTGGTACAATTGATAGAAAATCTGATATCCTTTTTAACTCTGATGCAAGTTACAGAACCATAAATAGTGGAATGGACTATGTAATTAGTTCTCTATCAGCAAAATTAGGAGCTCAATACTTTAAAGCTTTAGATAATGATGTGAGTTTTACTGTTGGTGCTACATGGCTTTTTGGTTCTAAACTCTCGGGAGATCTTACAAAATTTGCCTATGCAACTAACAATTCTGGCCGCCGAGACACTGTCTATTTTGATAATGTAAAAGAGACCTCTTTAGAGATTCCTTCTGAGCTAGGATTAGGTGTTTCGCTAAGAAAAAAAGACAAATGGCTTATTGGCTTTGATTATACACGCCAAGATTGGAGTAGCGCTCTGTTTGCCCCAACCCCAGGAATAAGCTTTACACCAGCTCTAAGTAATGCATTTAAAGTTGGTTTTGAGTATATTCCCAATAGGTACGACATTAGGTATTACACAAAAAGAATAACCTACAGAGGTGGGCTCTATTATGAGAATACTTATATGAAAGTTGCAGATAAACAGATAGATGCAATAGGAATTACCTTGGGAGCAACTCTCCCTATACTTCGTTTAAGTAATGGAGTTGGATTTTCTGTAGATTTAGGGCAGAGAGGCTCTTTAAAAAACAATTTAGTGAGAGAAAGATATATTATGTTTAATTTGAATTTCTCTTTGCAAGATATTTGGTTTGTTAAATATAAATATGATTAAAAATAAATTTATTATAATCTAGAAGTTATGAAACAAGTACGCAATTTATTTATTACAGTAATTTTAGCCTTAATATCCATCCCTGCCTTTTCACAGGGTGGTTTGGCAAATGCCAGTGAGGAGTGCAAGCGCAGTGTATCGTTCTACAATGATTACATTAAATATGATAATTTTAAAGAGGCAGCACCTTTGTGGAGAGAGGCTTTTCGCTTATGCCCTCCAGGTGTAAGAGAAAGCATTTATCGTGACGGGATTAGAATATTTAAGTATTTCATAGGGAAAAACCTAGATAATCCAGAGCTTAAAAAATCACTCATAGACTCTATGCTCTTGATGTATGATTTACGTGTAGAGCATTTCCCAAAAAATGCTTCATCGGCTGCTACATTTAAAGTCTATGATATGTTGGACTATCTAGGAGACAAGGATAATGAAATTTTAGAGGCAATAAACAGAGCTATAGAGATATCAGGTGATAAAACAGATCCTTCTCTGTTGGTAATTGCCATGCAAAAAGTGGGTAATCTTTACTCTAAAGGAGAGATGCCAGCAGATAAAGTAATGGAGGCCTACGCTTCCTATACAACTATGATAGAACATCAGATTTCTTCTAATAGCTCCGAAGCTATTAAAGCAAAAGACGATATAGACAATCTGTTTGTAAGCTGCGGTGTTGCAAACTGTGAAAATATAGTAAGGCTTTTCACTCCAAGATTTGAGGCGAATCCTACGGATAAAGACTTGGCAACCACTATAGTAAGTTTGCTTAGTAATGCAGGTTGTACAACTGAACCTCTGTTCTTAGAGACAGTAGAAATTCTTTATAACTCCGATCCTACCAATTATGTATATATTAAAAACCTCTATCTTCTTTATGCAGCAAAAGGAGATCAAAAAAAGGCAATTGAAATGTTGCAAAAGGCAATAGATAGTGAAGAATCTTGCGATGCAGATGATGCAAACATGTTGATTACTCTTGCAAACTACTATTTGCAGTTAGAAAACTTGTCCAAAGCACTAGAATCTGCAAGAATAGCAATGGATAAAGATCCAATGGTGAGTGGCCGTGCTAATTTAATTATTGGTTTGGTTTGGGCTTCGGCTAGATGTAGTGGTAATGAGATTGAAACAAGAGCCAAGTATTGGGTTGCTGTAGACTATCTGGTGAGAGCAAGAAATGCCGATCCTACTTTGGCTAACGAGGCAAATAATTACATTAGAAGTTATAGTCAATATTTCCCTTCACAAGAAGATGCTTTTATGTATAATTTTATTGACGGAGCGCCTTATTCCGTAAATTGTAGTGGAATGAGAGCCAACACAACTGTAAGAACCAGAAAATAGAGTATGACGGGAAACTCTTTATATAGAGTACTTATAAAAATGGTAGCAGTCACAATTGTGATTGCTACTCTTCTTTTTTCTTGTAAAGATGATATTCCCAAAGCCGACGTTACTGCAGTAGAAGAGTTGCCTTCTCAAATTGTAGAGAAGATGAGGCTTATACAGTTTTCAAGAGGAGAAACAGACTATATAGTAGATTCACCTTTAATGGAGAGATACTCCCAAGCAGAGATTCCTTACGATGCTTTTCCTTTGGGAATTGTTCTCAGAGGGTATAATAGCGATAGATTATTGGAGACTAAAATAAGAGCCGATTATGCCAAACATGCAACAAGGGAGAGTGAAGAGATTTGGGAGGCAACAGGCAATGTTGTAATAAATAACTATATAAAAGGGGAGATGATGGAGACAGATACTCTTTTTTGGAATCGTCTTACTCAAAGAATATATACCCACGCATTGGTAAAGCTAACTACTCCCGAGATGTTTATGCAGGGATATGGAATGGAGTCCGATGATATGGCCCGGAATGCAGTAATTCAAAATCCTTTTGACAGTTATGCTATTGTGAGCCGTGATTCTACAGAAATTTCTTATATTGATACCGCAAATTTTATTGGACCAAGATTAAAAAGCTTAGAAATTAATAATTTATTACAATAATGGAAAACCTAGCATCGGCTTCCCTATCCTTGATTATCGTAGCTTCACTCTCTTTGTTATTACTTGCCCTTTTTGCAGCGTTGGAGAGGGCCTTTAAGGTGTACAGCAAAATTCGCTATGAGGTAGATAAAAAGCAAGAGAAAAAATATGCTCTTGTAATGGAAGAGTTGTTAGAAAATGAGTGGGAGCTCATGCAGTCTCTAAAAATATCATCTAATTTACTTTTAGTTCTATTTGGAGTCTCTTGTGCTATAATTTTTCCCAATATTATTACAGGTCTTGTTATTACTCTTATAGTTGTATTGTTGCTTGCAAAACTCTTACCCATGGCTGTGGCAACTATAAGTTCCGACTTTTTCTTAAATTATTTTATATATGTAGCCAAAGGAGCTTATATGATTTTTTCTCCTTTTATTGGGAAAGAGACGCTCCAAGAGTATTCTCAAGAAAAAGAAGAGAGTAATGATATGGTTATCTTTCAAAATGCACTTAATTTTTCTGAAGTTAAAGTAAAGGAGTGTATGATCCCTCGTACAGAAATTTGCGGTGTAGACCAAAATGCCTCGGTAGAAGAGGTGCTAAATCAATTTGCCGAGTCTAAATATTCGCGTATAATTGTTTTTGAAGAGAACGTAGATAAAATTAGAGGTTATATACATTCAAAAGATCTCTTTTCGGGAGCTCGTCCAATAATAGAGATTATTCGCGAAATAAATTTTGTTCAGGAAGAGATGGAGGCACAAGCTCTGCTTGCCATATTAATCAAGGGGAGGCGCTCTATTGCCGTAGTAAAGGATGAGTATGGGGGCACTGCAGGTATTGTTACTATGGAAGATCTTATAGAGGAGATATTCGGGGAAATTTCTGATGAGCTAGATAGAGAGGAGTTACCAGAGAAGCAGATATCTCAAAATAAATATATTTTCTCTGGTCGTCTAGAGATTAAATATCTTAACAAAACATACGATCTGGATATACCAGAAAATGACGATTACGAAACTCTTGGCGGATTTATAACATGGTTTCATGAAAACATTCCTGCCGAGGGAGAGTTACTAAAATATGAAAATTATGAATTTTCAAT
>JBAYBU010000158.1:0-4336 GCA_041669105.1 Bacteroidales bacterium
AATATAAGAATATCAAATGTAATGACTCAATTGGGTGGAGAAAAAGCAGCAGAGGAATATTTTAAAAAACCTATGTTTCGTTTAAAAGAAGAGTGGAGAGAAGCTCTAAACGAACAATTCCTTACACAGGAGATGCAAAGTAAAGTTGCACAAACAGCACCCGATCTCACACCTTCTGATGTAGAGCATTTTTACAAAACCACCTCTAAAGACAGCCTTCCAATTATCCCAACACAGTACAAATATCGTCAAATAGCAGTTTACCCAGATAGGAAGAGTGCCGAGCTGGCTGTAAAAGAGAGATTAATTGAATTCCGCGAAAGGATTATGAAGGGAGAACGTTTTAGTACATTAGCTACTCTCTATTCCAAAGATCCCGGGAGTGCTTCTAGAGGAGGAGAGCTTGGAATGGCTGCTAAATCTATGTACTGGCCAGCATTTTCTGATGTTGCTATTGCTCTTAAAGAGGGACAAGTTTCTCAAATAGTAGAAACTCCCGATGGATTTCATATTATTCAAATGATTAAGAAAGAGGGAGATATGTTCAATGCCAGACATATACTTCTCCGTCCCGATTATACCGATAGAGATAGATCAGAAGCATTTAGCAAACTCGATAGTATTAACAAGCAGATAAAAGCAGATAGTATCACATTTGAAATGGCAGCACGTAGGTTCTCTCACGATATAAAGTCATACATAAACGGAGGTCTTGTGGCCGATAAAAATTCGGGATCGGCTTATTTTGATAAGGAAGATCTTAAAGTTGTAGATTACAATATTATTAAAGGCCTTAAAGAGGGGGAAATTTCTGAACCCTTTGAAACCACAGACAACGAGGGCCGAGACGGCAATACTATATACAAAGTCATTAAATTAGAGAAGATTATTCCTTCTCACGTAGCTACTTTTAAAAGTGATTTCTCTGTTCTTCAAGACGAAGCTAGAAACAAACTAGCAATGGATGCTATAAATAAATTTGTAGAGAAAAAAAGAGAGACTACATATATTAAAATTGACCCTTTATTTCAATATTGCCCTTTTCTTAAAGAGGGTTGGATTAAATGAAACTAAAGTTCTTATATTCTGTTTTTATCATACTCCTTGCGCTCCCTCTTAATGCCCAACAAAAAAGAGATGAGGGTAGGCTTGTAAGGCTTATTAAAGCAGAGACTGCCCAAACTATAGAAAATGATCTATTTAGCATAAGAAGAGTCACAGGAAATGCACAATTCCTGCACAATGATGCTCTAATTATCTGTGATACAGCAGTATGGGATGTAACTAAAAATATTATAGACGCAATTGGTAATGTAAAGATAATACAGGAAAAAACAATATTGTCTGGAGATCACATTCACTATATAGCTGATAGCTCTATTGCTCAAGTAAGAGGAGCCATAGTGGAACTTCTAGACAAAGATAGCAACCGTCTCAGAACGTTTTATTTAGACTATAACACTAAAGATAGTATCGCCTACTTCTATAATGGTGGAAGCATGATGGATACCACTGGCAAAATTATTGAAAGCCTTAGAGGCTATTATCACTCTAAAATAAAAAGATTTAAATTTTTAGAACAGGTTGAGATGACGGCCAATGATATGGTGCTTAAAAGCGATTCGCTGGTTTTTTGGTCTGAGACTAATATAGTCGATTTTTTAGGTGCAGTTAATGCTTGGCAAAATGATGGGTTTATCTCCTCTAAAACTGGATGGTATGAGAGGAACAACGAAAAATATAATTTTGAAAAAGATGCTTATATTCTCAATCTAAAAAATGAAATTTGGGGAGATAGAATTTTGTATCAAAAAGATTCATCAATTGCTCAGCTGTGGGATAATGTGCAAATAGTAGATACAGTACAATCTGTTATAATGTTTTCTGATTATGTCATATACAAAGAGAATCAGAACTCCTCTGTAGACAACACCACCTGGGCAAAACTATACAAAAATCCTTCTATTGCCTATTACACTGTAGAAAACGAAATTGCCGACACCCTTTTTTTTGCAGCAGATACCATTAACTATAGAGCATTACCACTATATCTTATAGATTCTGCTACAGTAGTCACATCAAATATGAGATACGAAGATGCCATCCGAGACCCTATTAAAGAGATGTATGGCAAGAGTGCAATCCCAATCATTAAAGACTCTCATCCCATAATAAATGATTCAACTCTTATTGTAAATGACTCAACAATAATTGCGAGTGACTCAACACTCATTCATAGAAATTCGACTCTAATTACAAGCGACTCAACTCTAATTGCAAGTGACTCAACTCTAATTGCAAGTGACTCAACTCTAATTCAGAGTGATTCAACTCTAATTGCCTTAGATACAGCATTAGTCGCAAAAGACTCAACTTTAATAAGGTTTGTAGATGCCAACAAAAATGTAAAGTTTTACCGAAGTGATTTTCAAGGCAAGTGCGACTCACTTAGATTTAACACTATAGACTCAATAATAAGGCTCTACAAAGACCCTGCTCTGTGGAATGAGAAAAATCAGTTTACTGCCGATAGCATTCAACTCCTTATCTCTAATAATACGCTTAAAAAGTTAGACCTTATGTCTAACTCCTTTGTTATAGCGCCAGAAGATTCACTTCATTACAATCAAATAAAATCTTCCGACATGATAGCCTACTTTACAGAAGGAGATCTCACTCGATTTGATGCTTATGGAGGAGTTACACTCATTTTTTTTATTGCAGAAGACAGCATTCTAACAACAATGAACAAAAAAGAGTGTAAAGTAATGACAGCAAAAATAAAAGATAGGCAAGCCGAGAGGATTAAATATATAGAAAATGTACCTAGCGATGCATTTCCTATTATTGATTTACAACCTGAGCAAAAACAGCTCAAAGGATTTGTAATAAGAACAGAGCAAAAGCCCAACAATAGATTTGATGTTTGTGACAGATGGGTTAAACCAACAAAAAGAGAAGAGGTTGGTAAAATCACTCTACCACAGTTCCTATATACATGGAGGTTTTTTAATATTAAACCACAATTGCCTGTATCATCTGTGAAACCAGAGTCTACCATTAAAGAGGGCCTAGTAATAGAAAAAGAGCTCTCTATCAAAATTGATGAAGAGAGCCCTTTATTATAATAATATTAAATTTTTAGATGCTACCAAATATTAAGCGGCAGACCATGCATCTTCTTTCTCACCTGTTCTCTAACCTCGGCAATAACTGCCTCGTTATCTATATTTGAGAGAACTTTATCTATTAACTCCACTATAAATGGCATATCTTTTTCTAGTAATCCTCTTGAGGTAACAGCGGGAGTACCTACTCTAATTCCCGAAGTTTGAAACGGAGATCTCGAATCGAATGGCACCATGTTTTTATTAACAGTGATATCGGCAGAAACAAGTATGTTTTCTGCAACTTTACCTGTTAAGTTTGGAAACTTACCTCTCAAATCTATTAACATAAGATGATTGTCTGTTCCACCAGAGACAACTTTATAGCCCCTTTCAATAAAAGCCTCTGCCATAGCAGTTGCATTTTTCTTAACTTGTGTTTGATAAATTTTGAACTCTGGCTGAAGAGCCTCAAAAAATGAGACTGCTTTTGCTGCAATACAATGCTGCAAAGGGCCTCCTTGAATACCTGGAAAAACGCTAGAGTTTAACAGAGCAGACATTTTTCTAACTACCCCTTTTGGACTTTTAATACCAAATGGATTATCAAAGTCTTTACCCATTAAAATAATACCACCCCTAGGGCCTCTCAATGTTTTGTGAGTAGTAGAAGTTACTATATGGGCATGTTTTACAGGATTGCTAAGTAGCCCTGCCGCAATTAAACCAGCAGGATGGGCCATATCTACCATAAGTATAGCTCCAACTTTATCGGCAATTGCCCTCATTCTCTCCCAATCCCATTCCTTTGAGTAAGCCGATGCGCCCCCTATAAGCATTTTAGGTTTATGTTCAAGAGCTTTTGCTTCCATTGCATCATAATTTATAGCTCCTGTCTCCTCTTCTAGTTGGTATGATACCGCATTGTACAAGATACCAGACATGTTTACAGGCGAACCGTGGGTAAGATGCCCTCCATGAGAAAGATCTAGCCCCATTATTGTATCACCTGGGTTAAGACAAGCCATAAAAACTGCCATATTTGCCTGAGTCCCCGAGTGAGGTTGAACATTGGCATACTCAGCTTCAAAAAGCTGACATATCCGATCTATAGCCAACTGTTCAACTTGGTCTACAATCTCGCAACCTCCATAATATCTAGCTCCAGGATATCCCTCGGCATATTTATTAGTTAAAACAGAACCTAAAGCCGAAAGGACCTGTGGAGT
>JBAYBU010000159.1:0-4322 GCA_041669105.1 Bacteroidales bacterium
ACAAAGAGTGGGAATTGCTCAGTCAATCATACATGATCCCAAATTTATTGTTTTAGACGAACCTACAAATGGGTTAGACCCAAATCAAATTTTAGAGATAAGAAATCTTATTAAAGAGATTTCTAATAATAAAATTGTACTACTTTCTACTCATATTTTACAGGAGGTACAAGCTATGTGTGATGACATAATTATGATAGAGTTGGGCAAGTTTGTCTTTGATGGTACTATAGGGGAGTTTAATAGTAGTTTAACTTCTAAATCGCTAATTCTCTCTTTCGGATCTATTTTAGAAACATCTGATATAGAGATTGTTGAGGGTGTTGAGGGTGTTGAGAAAGTTGAAGTTATAGATGAAAATAAATTCAGAGTGTTTATTGATTCAAACCAGAATGTTCAAAAAGCTATAATTGAAAAATCGGTAGACAAAGGTTGGCACTTAGATGAGATTTTTAAAGAAAAAGTTAATCCCGACGAAATATTTAAATACTTTTCAAAGGGTGCAGGCAGTAAATTGAAAAATAAAGAGAATAATTCATGAGACAAATAAATGCTATTGCTAAAGCAGAATTAAGAGTTCTGTTCTTCTCTCCAATTGCTTGGCTAATTATTGTGATATTTAGTTTCCAAGCATGTTCTAGTTTTGCAAATCTTTTCGGTAATCTTATAAATAAGCAAGAGCTGGCAGGACTTATTCCCAATGCAACCGTAGATCTATTCTCTAAATGGAACGCCATTTATATAGTGATTCAAAAAAATCTTTATTTATATATTCCGTTGCTTACAATGGGATTAATGAGTAGAGAGTATAGCTCTGGATCTATAAAATTACTCTATTCATCTCCATTAGATGGCATAAAGGTAATTTTAGGTAAGTATTTGTCCATTGTAATGTTCGCTCTAATTATGATGGGTACTGTGTTGCCTTTAATTGGTTTTACAATCCTAAAATTGGAATCTGCAGACATTACATATATGTTATCGGGATTTCTAGGACTTTCTCTCCTATTTTTTGCTTATGCGGCTATTGGACTATTCATGTCTACCCTTACTTCTTATCAAGTTGTGGCTGCAATGCTCACTCTTGGGTTACTAGCTTTTTTGAACAACATTGGCTCTTTAGGTCAATCAATTGACTTTATTAGAGACATTACCTACTGGCTCTCTCTTAGAGGGCGTGCAGATACATTTATTGCCGGTCTAATCACAAGTGAGGGCATTATGTATTTTTTAATTGTAATATTCATATTTTTGAGTTTATCTGTAGTTAGATTTAATTCTGGAAGAAGCAAAGAGAGTATAGCTAGATTATTATTTAAGTATGCAGGAGTTTTACTTGGGGCTATGTTTTTGGGCTATGTTTCTGCAACACCTAAGCTAGTTTTTTATTACGATGCTACTCAAGTTAAAGCAAATACTTTAACTCAAAACAGTCAAGATATAATTGATAGCTTAGATGGAAAGTTAAAGATAACTACGTATGTAAACATGGCTGATAATAAGTTCCATCACGCTATACCAAGGACGCTTAATACAGACAAAAAGCGCTTTTATCATTATAAAAGGTTTATTCCAGATATGAAAATGGAGTATATATACTATTTTGATGAGCCACTCAGTAATCGCAATTATAAACCTGGGATAACATCTGCAGAGGACTTAGCACGTAGTTATTCAAAGCCTTATGATGTAGAGTTTGATAAAATGTTAAATCCCAATCAAATAAAAAGTAAAATAGATTTAGAGTCAGAGGGAAATACTTTTGTACGAGTATTAGAGTTAGATAATGGTAAGAAAACTTTTTTAAGATTATTTGATGATATGCAACAACATCCATCAGAGGCAGAGATTACTGTAGCTCTGAAAAGGTTGGTAAGCAAGGTTCCAAATGTTGTCTTTTTAAATGATTTAGGAGGGCCTACAATTATAAGAAATGGAGATTTAGATTATACTAGCTTTGCTGCAAGAAGAAACAATAGAGCGGCTTTAATAAACCAAGGATACGATGTTACCTCTTTAGGTCTTAATGCAACATCTATCGAAGATTTAAAAGACACTGCCGATATTTTAGTTTTAGCAGACCCTAGATTAGCTCTTTCTGATGAGAACTCTAATAAAATTTTGCAATACATTGAGTCAGGCAAAAATATGCTTATAGCTGTAGAACCTGGTAGAGGACAAAACATTGAGGCTATATCAAATGAGTTGGGTATAAGGTTTTTACCTGGTACTTTGGTTTATCCTAAACAAGATTTTGCTTCTACTTTAATTTCATCAACAATTACTCGACATTCTTTAGATTTATCTCGCTATTTTAGATTTTTGGTTGGTAGAGTAGTTACGATGCCTACTGCTGTGGGGTTAGATTTTGAGTTGGGAAATAAATTCGAGGTAATCCCACTCACGACTACTCCTTTTAGAGGCGCGTGGAATGAGGTGGAATCAACAAATTTCTCGCGTGATAGTGTTAAGTTTAATAGGTTTGCTGGAGAAATTCAGAGAGCTATTCCAACTTCATTCGCACTAACTAGAATGGTAGATGGCAAGGAGCAAAGGATTATAATAATAGGAGATTCTGATTGTATGAGCAATGCTGAGCTTTCTAGTAACAGGACTGGGTTGGAGGCAGGCAATACTTTTTTTATTAAAGCAATATTCAATTGGTTGTCAAACGATGTGCTTCCTATAGATGTAAGAAGAAAATCACCCCCAGACAATAAAATCCACTTAACTATGAGAGAAATGAAAAAGTGGGATATAATACTTGTGTGGGCAATTCCGCTGATTCTCTCACTAATAGGGACATTAATATATATTAGTCGTAGAATGAGATAAATATAACTTTTAAAAATATATTATGTAAAATGTAGTTTGTAATGTTGTGTTTATAAAGCCGGTGTATAGGTTAGTTATGCCGGCTTTTAAAAGTATAAACATAAGCCATTAATACTTTCCTATAATTTTCTATAAAAACTGTATGATGAGAAACTTTTTAGCAGTTCTGTTTTTTACCCTCTTTTTAAATGCATGTGAGAAAGATATAATTAAAGATTCAACTGACTCGGCTGAAAAAGAGATAGTTATCAATAATGAATCCTTAATACAGGGAAATATAAGGATTAAAGTTAATGAAGAGTTAGCAACTCAAATTGAAAATGCTAGAAGAGAAGACGGCTCAATTATTAATCTACAGGCAAAATCTGTAGATGATGTTATTTTGTCATCTGGAGTGAGCTCTTTAATTAGGACATTTCCTTATGCTGGTAAGTTTGAAGAGCGAACTAGAAAAGCAGGGTTGCATTTATGGTACGATGTGGTTTTTGACACCAGTACGCCTTTAACTAAGGCATACAATGATTTTTCTAAAATCCCAGGTGTTAAAGAGGTAGAGTTGAAAAGAGAGATTGTTAGGTATAATAATAATCCATTGGATTTTATAGATGTACTTGATAAAATATCTATTACTGCTAACTACTCTCCGCAGGTTGCATATCCTTTTGATGATCCTAAACTACCAGATCAATGGCATTATTATAACAAAGGAGGGACATCTGTTTTTCTTTCTGGAGCCGATATTAATGTATTTCCGGTATGGAGGTCATATACAACAGGGAGTGACGAGATTATTATCTCTGTAGTAGATGGAGGTATAGATTATTTTCATGAAGACCTGGTAGATAACATATGGATTAATATGGCTGAATATAATGGAAGTAGTGGAGTAGATGACGATGGTAATGGATATAAAGATGATATTTATGGTTATAATTTTTTAACCAATAGTCCTGAAATAACTCCACATAATCATGGAACACACGTTGCAGGCATTGTTGCAGCCGTTAATAATAATGGTATTGGGGTAAGTGGTGTTGCGGGTGGAAATTTTAAAAAAAATATTAAAGGAGCCAGATTAATGTCTTGTCAAATTTTTTCTTCTAGGCCAGAAGATGAAAATTTACGAGCTAATACTGCGGCAGCAATAAAGTACGGTGCAGATAATGGCGCTGTTATTTCTCAAAATAGTTGGGGCTACAAAGAAACTAAAATAACCCCTAATTCAATTAAGGCTGCTATTGATTATTTTATTGAGTATGCTGGAGTTGATGAGTTTGGAAACCAAATTGGTCCAATGAAAGGGGGGATAGTAATATTTGCAGCTGGTAATAATGATAATGAAGAATATGCCCCTGCAAATTATGAAAAGGTGTTGTCTGTTGCGTCTATAGGCCCTGATTATGCAAAGGCAAGTTATTCAAATTTTGGATCTTGGGTAGATATATCAGCTCCTGGAGGTGAATATAGCAAAGGTAGAGTGCTAAGCA
>JBAYBU010000160.1:0-4293 GCA_041669105.1 Bacteroidales bacterium
ATCGCTTGCGTCTGTTAATGGGTAACTCACCAACGTTCCTAACTCCTCTAATTCCGAAAAATTAGCATCTTCGCCTAGAGTAGCCGCATCTAGAAAAACTATTTTCATTTTAAACCGCTTTTATGCTATAAAAATAATAAATTAAGATTGCAAAATTAGTCAATAAATATGAGAAAGCCTTTAATTCTCTACACACTCACACTACTTTTTTTTCTTTTTACAAACTCTTTAGTTCACAGTCAAGAAAATTACGAGGTAAGAAAAATAACGTTCAAAGGAAATAAAAGCTTCCAAAAGAACTTCCTGCTAGATAAAATGGCGTTAAAAGAAGTTTCTTCACTCAAAAGTTTGCTCACTAAAGATGAGCCTTTTATTTATAGTAGTGAGCTAGTTAATGCCGATCTTCAAAGGTTGGTTTCAATATATCAAAGTGAAGGCTTTATAGATGCTACCGCTACCCTATTGCCACTAAAGGTTAATGATAAAAAACAGACAGTTAATATTACTATTGAAATTGAGGAGGGGCGCCCTGTTATTGTAGATAGTATCTCTTTCATAACTAAAGATAATTTCCCGAAAGAGAAGATGGATTCCATTGCACAAATTGTTATCCAAAAATTTAATTTGTTAAAGAAGGGTATATTTCGTGACCAGTCTTTGTTAGTAGATATTGATTTTATAAAAAACGAGTTTAGAAATTTAGGTTATGCCTATATAAAAGTAGATTATAATTTAAATTTAGACATTGAGAATTATTTGACAGATATAGAATACGTTATAGATCCTGGCGAGTTATGTTATGTTGGAGAGACAATTATTGAAGGTTACGATAAAAGAACAAAAAAAACAATTCTTAAACAGATCTCTTATAAAAAAGGAGAACTCTACAATAAATCTATGTTAGAGAAAACTCGTGAAAACTTATATAGTCTACAGCTTTTTAAAGTAGTTTCGGTATTACCCATAACCGATGCCGAGACACTTAAAAACCCAATCCCAGTAACTATTTACTTAGAAAAAGCACCTAGATTCTCTAGTACTTATGGCATAGGGTATGGAACAGAAGATAAATTCCGTGCCTCTACAAACCTTAATTTTAAAGGTTTTTTAGGTGCAGCGCGGAGGCTTAATTTAAATATAAAACACTCTTCAATTAAACCTTATTCAATAAATTTAAGGTGGATACAGCCTCAGTTTATAGGAAAAAAGAGCTCAATTATTGTTAATCCTTTTATTGAGCGTGAAAAAGAACCAGGGTATGATATTCACTCGTATGGGTTTAATATACCTGTAAATTACCAAATAACTTCTGTTATAAACAGTACTTTTACATACTATCTAAAAAATGTAAAGCATTACGTAGAGATGGGAGATACTCTTGGATTAGATCCAGAAAATAATAAATTCCTATACAATAAATCGGGTATTGTAATCTCAGCTTTCTTAAATAACTATGAGCCTCAACTCTCTCCAACAAAAGGAACTTTTCTCTCGTTGGCGTTCAAGTTAAACGGCTATTTATTTGGGGGTGTATTTAATTATAGTCGTTTGTGGGGAGAGTTTAGACAATATCAAGAAGTTGGTAATGTAGTATTTGCGTTTAGGACATTGGTGGGCGTAATTCATTCACGAGACAGCTCTAAATATGTACCAGTAGAGGATAGGTTCTATTCGGGGGGGAGCAATTCGGTTAGAGGTTGGAATAGATCTGAACTTGGGCCAAAGAGAGAAAGTGGCACTCCACTTGGTGGAAAAAGTATTTTGGAAGCAAACATAGAGGCTAGAGTTCCTCTATTTTGGCGTATTAGTGGAGTGGCCTTTATAGATGCCGGTAATGTATGGAGTGACTCTTTCAAATACCGTTTAGGAGAACTTGCCTATGCTATAGGAGCAGGAATACGTATTAAAACTCCCATTGGGCCAATTCGGTTTGATGTTGGTTTTCCTGTTGGTAATGAAAAGAAAAATCCACAGTTTATTCTTAGTGTAGGTCAAGCATTTTAGCATGAAAAAATTTATTAAATATATATCTAGAATTTTACTGGTTTCTTTGGCTGCCATTATACTTGTATTGGTTTTTACTGCTCTTTTTATTCAAACCAGCTATTTCAAGAGTAAACTTCCCTCACTAGTAGAGAAAACGGCTAGCAGATATTTAAATGGAACATTGAAAGTAGAAAAAATAAGTGGGAACCTTTATAAGGGCATAGTCTTAAACAATGTTCTACTCTTAGACAAGCAAGATACAGTAGCTTTTATTCCTGAGCTGAGTGCTCATTATAATTTATTTTCTTTACTTAGAAATAAGCTAGAGATAACCTCGGCAAAACTGAGCCACCCTTTTCTCTTTTTAGAGCAAATAAACGATTCTACTTGGAATATTCAGCAAATGATAGTCTTGTCCCAGGCTCAAGATGATGACACTACAAGCAGCTCATTTGCAATTGATGTAAACCGCTTCTATATTGAGCGGGGGTCAATCAAAATAGCCTCGGCAGACTCAATCCTCCCAAAGAGCGTAGAGAATTTAAATGTTGCGCTTTCTCTATTTTACTCTTCGGATTCTCAGAGCCTTAATATTGAAGAATTTAATATGCAAACTCAAGAACCCTATCTATTATTGAGAGAGCTTACAGGGCATATAACTCGCAAAAAAGAGATAATTGAACTCTTAACTCTTAATTTAAAAACCGAACTAAATGAAATTACTGCTCACGGCAACTATGCACCCAACCATAAATCTATAAGCAAAATAGTTATAAAAACAAGCCCATTATATATTAGTGAATTTAAATACTACTTCCCAGATATAGACCTGCTAGCAAACCCCACTTTTGAATTAATTGCGCACGCACAAAACGACTCTTTGGTTGCATCAATTAAATTAAACAGCAAAGATAATAAAGAGCAATTAAACAAAATAGATTTAATTGAGAGTATAGATTTAGATATTGCTTTGGCAAACTTCCCAGCTATTATATACAACCAAGCAGATTCTCTAATTCGATATAAAGTTTCGGGTAAGTTTAATAATATAAATTTAGCAAATTGGGGTGCTCCTGCACAAATGAACTACAAAATAAATGGGAATATAGTTGCTACAGGTGTTGGAGCCAATCCAGAAACTTTAACATCAACAATAGAGGGCAATTTTCAAAATAGCATAATAGAAAACTACAAAATAGATCTACTAGGTTTTGATTTTTTCGTAGATAAGGGAGACATAATAGGAGAGGCGGTAGGCACTGGTAAATTTGGCAAAATAAATATAACTCCTATTATCAAAGGGTTTACAAAAGAAAACCCTACATACAGTGTTAAGCTATTGGCGCAAAGCCTAAATTTAGCACTAATAACAGGGCAAGAGGGCCTAATATCTAATTTAAACCTTAAAGCAAATGTGAGTGGCCACGGGTTTAACCCTAAAACTCTAGATGCCCAGGCAGATATACACATTGCGCAGTCTCAAATAGCAGGAGTTTTGATTGACACAGCGTTGGCCAACATTAATTACTCCCAAGAGAGCTTACTTATAGACTCCCTAAGGCTACAAACTAAATCGCTCCTTGTTAAAGCTAGCGGCAATTACAGCATCAACTCTACTTCCGATATCGTTTTACTGGCCTATCTTAAAAACCTAGATGAATTTGCTCCATTAATCCCTATTAAAGGTATAAAGACAGAAGGGAAGTTAGATGCCCATCTATGGGGCCCAAAAGATTCTCTTAACCTACAAGCCCTATTGAATTTAAACTCATTTGAGTATGACAGTTTAATGACAGATAGTGTCTCTATTAATACAAAAGCGCTGTTAACCCATAGAGATACATTAATTAATACAGATGTTCTTGTAAATAATATAAGAAATAATAACCTGCAACTAGACTCTATAAAAGCAGTTATAGTTTCTAGCTTAGATTCTGCCTTTATTGTTGGCCAAGTTGCCAACCATAATCTTAACACTAATTTTGACGCAGGTATAAACTGGAGCGATAAACTGAGAGTAAGATTAGACAGATGGTTAGTGAGTTACAAAGGAGAAGAATGGTCACTGCAAGAAGCTCCCGTCCATTTTCTGATAGACTCTACAACCTATTCTGTCGAGAACTTTAAACTAGCCTCCAACGGTAATGACAGTTTGGGGTATTTATGGGCAGATGGATTTTACACTACCAACTCAAATGAAGGATTAGATTTAAAAATAGCCAATTTAAGTATTAAAGATATTGCGAAGTTAACAGATCAAGAGATTGATGCATCAGGAAATATCAATATTGCCTTATCTCTGAAAGG
>JBAYBU010000161.1:0-4262 GCA_041669105.1 Bacteroidales bacterium
TTCCATTGCGTCTTTATCTTCTTTAGCATCCTTTGCACAAGATATAACAACAATTACAGCAGCTAAAAATATGAGCCCTCTCTTTATTCTAAATTTAAAATTCATTCTTTTATACTATTACTTTAAAATCTACCCCGCGAAGTTAGAAAAATTTAATTCTTTTTAACCTCTTTAATCCAAACCTCAATTAATAATGGAGACATTTTAGGAATCATCCCAATTTGAACATTACCAAAACCGTGCCTTGCACTAAAAACAACATAACATCTTTCTCCCACTCTAGCACCAATAAGACCAATATCTAATCCCGATATTAACTTGCCTTTCCCTACTACCTCCTTTCTAGGCACAAAATAACTATAGTCATATCCAATTCCCGAAACCTCGGCCAAATCTAAAACATTAGTATCAAATAGGTAGCCCTTCCCAGAAGAGAATAGATAAGCTGCATAATTATAAACTATAGAGTCTCCTTTTACTACCTCGTTTTCTAACCCTTCCTTACCCAATTCTATAACAGCTCGCCAAACACCACTGTTAACTACTACATTTTCTGCTCCAAGATCTTTAATATAAGTCTCTATTTGAGTCTCTTGTTGAGTAGTAGCATTATCAATATCTTGCTGAGTACATGAGGCAACAATAATAGATAAAAGAGTTAACATTAGATGTAATTTATACCGAGGCCAAAAATTGTATGTTTTATTGTGCTTTGTCATAAGATTAATAATCAGATCTTTCGCTAGAACCCATGCATCTGTTAAAGCTCTTTTCCAGTGCATCCTGGAAATAATCTGCAACCTCTTCAAAGCTAATATTAAGCCTACCACCAGCAGCTCTTTCGTGCCCGCCTCCATTAAAATGCAAACGAGAAAATTGATTTACCGAAAAATCGTCAGAAGAGCGGAGTGAAATCCTCACTTCGTCTTCTTTTTCTGTAAACATAGCACTTATAGAAATTCCTTTAATGCTTAAAGGCAAATTCACAAAACCTTCGGAATCGCCTTCGTTATAGTTAAAGTTCTCTTGATCTTCTTTTGAAAGCGTTATAAAACCAGCATTGTATTTTTCTAAAATAACCATCTTATTTAACAACAATTTTCCCATAAGCCTCATTCTACTCTCGCTATAGCCGCCAAGTACCAAGTTTTGAATTTTCTCTTTATCTACGCCATTATCAATTAAATAAGAGGCCATAAGAAAAGTGTCACTACTAACAGAATTGGCAAAGTTATTTGTGTCTGTCATCATCCCTACATATAGAGACTCTGCTACATCCAAAGAGAGTGAACACCAACTCGGCCTTTCTAAAACAACACCTTCTATAGTTAAAATGTCAGTTTTGTTTCCGTCTAACAAAGAGAATAACCAATAGAGCAACTCACATGTAGAGGAGACCTCTGTACTAGATACAACTAAGTCAAAAACCGCTCTATCTGGAAAAGGATGGTGGTCTATTAATATCTTGGTGGCAGGAGAGTCCAAAATATGCCTCTCTAATTCATTTACCCTTCTTAGACTATTAAAATCAAGAGCAATTATAAGATCGGCATCACTAATGGCATTTAAAGTACTTTTCTTATCTTTAGAGAAAATTATAATCGGCCTTTTATTATCTAAAAAAGAGAGATAATCGGGATAATCGTTTGGTAAAACAACACAACTACTAATAGCTTTGCACTCTAAGTAATTATACATAGCCATAGCCGAACCTACTGCATCACCATCAGGATTTGTATGACTTATAATAAGAACATTTTGTGCTTTAGATAAAAGCTCCTCAATTTTTTTTACTTCTGTTTTTTTTATATATCTTCCCATATCTCAATTATTAAGGCAAAAATAAGAAAATATATTGCTAGGTCTAAATATTTATTTTACTTTTGTAGAACTAATTGGGTAAAAACCCATTTTGAAAGAAGAGATTAATGTAATTTATTATAATATCCAATGAAAAAGATCTTAGTTTTTGTGGTCCTGCCAATAATAATAGCTGTCCTAGGCTATCTTATTTACAAAAGTGTTCAGGAGCCTGTAGTTTTTGAAAGGCAAAGAAAAATTAGAGAAACAGTATGTATTGAAAGACTAAAAGACATACGTACTCTACAAGTTGCCTACAAGTCTAAATACAGTAAGTTTTCTGGAGATTTGGATTCTCTTATCGATTTTTATAATAATGGTCAAATAACCATTATTAGGCAAATCGGATCTATGGACGACTCTGCTGCAGTTGCAGAAAAAAGAGTTTATCGCGATAGTATCTCTATTCCTGTTAAAGATACTCTTCTCAAAAAAAGAGGGTTTATTGTAGATTCTATTGCATACATACCATTTAGTGGGGGTAAAAAGATGAACATGACAGCTTTAATGGCAAAAGTTTCTGGTGTAGAAATACCTCTGTTCGAAGCTTCAGCTCCTTTTGACTATCTCTTAGAAGGTCTAGAAAGACAACTTATAGTAAATTTAAATGCCGATCGTGAACTGGTTGGTCGCTATCCTGGCCTTAGAGTAGGTAGTGTAGATGCACCAAACAACAATGCGGGAAACTGGGAATAAAAATTATGCCTATTATTGTCAATAATCAGCCTCAGCTGGAAAAGACAACTGACTACAGATTATCCATTCAAGCTGACTTGAATGGATTTTCTTTTTCAGTTACAGACGAACAGAACAAAAAACTTCTCTTTCTTTACCAATCCGAATTTGTAATGGAGAAAGATGAGATGGAACTGTTTTCAAAAAAAAGCGATTCTCTCTTTAAGTCATTACCTTTGCTCTCAAGTAAATATAAAAAAGTGGATCTTATTTACGGGACAGAAAAATTTACAGTCATCCCAGAAAAAATGCATAAAGATAAACAGGAGCTTCAAATAATGGAACGGCTGTTTACAATTGACTATCTAGACGAGATTAATGCAAAAAAAGTACCTCAAGAGCAAATGGTGCTTATTTTTGCTGCAAACAGTACTTTTTTAAACATAGTAAAAAAGTACCAACCAAAGTTTGATCTCTATCCCTCTGTATTTACTTATATTAATTACCTACCTCTATTAGACGGTTACAACAAATTATTTTTTCGTTTCCAAAAAGGGATAACCATTGTTATTGCTGCAGAAGGAGAAAAAATTATTCACTGTAACTCCTATCCTACAAAACACTTCAACTCTGGTTTATACTTTCTTCTTTTGGTCTTAAAAGAGATTCAGTTTAATGCAGAACAAACTACAGTATATATAAGTGGGAACATTAAAGATCTTGAAGTATACGACATCGCAAAATACTTCTCAAAAATAAAGTATTTTAGAAATCCAGAGCTACCATTATCCCATGCGGCAGATGAGCTAAAATACTCTACACTAATGTTTGAAGTGTAGAGAGATTCACAATAAAAGAATTAGAGGGAAGTTTATCATGAGAATAATTGGAGGGGAACATAGAGGCATACAAATACTACCACCTAAAACTTTTAACGCAAGACCAACTACCGATTTTGCAAAAGAAGGCCTTTTTAACACCTTAGCCAACCTTTACAACTTTGAAACAGTTACTGTACTAGATCTTTTTTCTGGCACTGGAGGTATCACTTACGAATTTGCATCTCGTGGCTGCACAAACATCATAGCAATTGAGATGAACCATATTCACTCAAATTTCATAAAAGCCACAATTACCAAATTAAACCTAAAAGGTGTCAATAGCGTAAGGCATAACGTATTTGATTTTATAAAAGTATGTCACCTCAAATTCGATATAATCTTTGCAGACCCCCCTTACGATATCGAAGGTCTTGCCGGCATTCCAGACAAAATCCTATCACAAGAGCTTTTAAATCCAGGTGGAATATTCGTATTCGAACACTCAGCAGCATTCAATTTTAAGGAACATCCACTACTCTTTAAAGAGAAAAAATATGGAAACGTTCACTTCTCATTTTTTAAAATTTTGACCGATTTAGGGTAATGCCCTAAATATCAGAATTATACCTTTTGTTAATAGCCTCTTTTTTAGCCTATTTACAAAAGTTATTTAACTAATCTACAGGCCTTTAATTCAAATCGGTCAATTTTTGAAACATCCGAATCTCAATAGTACAAAATAAAGTTTCTGCAAACAGACAATAAATTTTGCAAATATAAAAAACCAACGTATCTTTGCACTCCCAGAAAGGAACAAACAACAACGGTGTGGTAGTTCAGCTGGTTAGAATACCTGCCTGTCACGCAGGGGGTCGCGGGTTCGAGTCCCGTCCATACCGCAAAAAA
>JBAYBU010000162.1:0-4257 GCA_041669105.1 Bacteroidales bacterium
GGCCACTTTTGACCAAATAACCCAAGATCTACTTTTAGACATGTTTCAGGAGAGAGTAAAAGCAATTACAAATGAGCCCGAAGCTTCTAGTAAAGCGATTGTACCGGTATATGGGAGTGTAGTTTATGCCTGCAACACCCTTACTACTACAGCTTTGCCTAAAGATGAAAGGAACACATTAGCCGCATTAGAAGACGTTGTAACAGAGATTGAGAGGGTAAAAAGATATGGTTTTGATTTAGAAGAGTTAAAAGCTTCTAAAGCTCGTGTCAAAAGAGGAGTTGAGACAAATTATAAAAGATCAAAAGAGCCCAAAAACAAAGATTATGTTTCGGCAGCTGTAGAACATTTTACCAGAAACTCCCCACTGTTAGATATAGATGCAAATTATAAAATCTCAAAAGAGATGCTTAGTAATGTCACTCTTGAAGATGTTAATAACAGCATAGAGAGAGTTTTGAGTGAGAAAAATAGAGTTATTATTTTTGCTGTGCCAGAGAGTGACAAAGAGTTCCTCCCATCAGAAGATCAAGTCCTTGCCATGCTCGATAACGTTAAATCGGCTGAATTAGACAAGTTTGTACCAGTATCTGATAAAGAGATCGAAAAACCGATTATTCACACTCCAGGTAAAATCATTAGCTCAAGAGAGGTAACTTCCAAAGAGTATAAAATTAAACATGAAAAACAACTTGATTCAACTATTGAGTGGACTTTAGAAAATGGTGCAAAAGTAATTTGGAAAGAAGAGAGTAATAGTGATAAAAAAATCAAATTCACTGCATTTCGTCTTGGGGGATACTCATTACCTATAGAGCCCATCGATCTAAAACTCTTGCAACTTTCTCTCTCTTACTACTCTGTAAATGATCTAAACAAGAATGATCTTACTAAGTGGAGTTCCAAGACCCAATCTTCTGTAAAGCCATACATAAGCCACAGATATAACGAGTACTCTGGCTCTTTTATTGAGAAAGAGAGTGATAATTTCTTCTCGTTACTTCATCTCTTTTTTACAGATGCAACTGTCAATCAAATTGATGTTGATAATCTTAAAGCACGTCTTATCAAAAGTGTAGAAACAGATGTTAGTGAAACCAATAAATTTAGAGACTCTGTAAGTACTTTAAAGTACACAAATAGGCCAATGGGTATAAAGTTTACTAAAGAGTATGTAGAGAGTATCTCGGCAAAAAAATTAGAAGATCTCTATAATAACTCCTTTGCAGATCCTGATGGATATACATTTATCTTTACGGGGCCAATGAAGGCAAAAGAGGGCATAAAATATGTAGAGAAATACATAGCTTCTATAAAGAAAATGAGTAGAAGCAAAGTCAAATATGAATACAAAGAACCTACTCTTTCTAAAGGTGAGATTAACTTGAGATATTTAGCACCAAACATGTTAAGTACTAAAGCAAGTGTAAGCCGAATATACTATGGCAAAACTAAGTATACTCCAGAGAACAATTTAATGGCTAAGTTTATTACCTATATATTGCGAGATAGATATTTGCAATCTATTAGAGAAGATAAAGGCGGCACATACCATGTTGGAGTTACCGACGAAATTAGTAGATATCCTAATCCTACATTAACTTTTTCAATAGAATTTGACACCGACCCTGCATTGGTAGATGAGCTGTTAGAGATAGTTCAACTAGAAATAGACCAATTTATTAAAAGTGGTCCTACAGAAAAAGAGATGAAAGAGATAGATTTATATCTAAGCAAAGTCTATAAAGATAGAGACAAAGAAGACGATTGGATTTCAATAATTTCAGGTGCTCTTAAAGGCGAGCAAAACTTAGCTTTAGAAGAGAAAAATCTCCTGGAGAAAATGAATGCAAAAGAGATACACAAATTTGCCAAATCAATTTTCAATACAGGAAACAGAATGACCTTTGTCTTTGAACCAGAGCTATAGTGTAAATTAATAGACCTTTATTTTATATGTAGGTGAATTTCAATTTTTTAATTAACCTATTTTGAGCTATTCAAACTCCTCGTCATTAATTTGATGGGGAGTTTTTAATTTATGCTTTAGAGAAAATTATACGAGTAATAAATAAAAGAGCCAGAGTAATAATAATAGGGATGAAGCCAGGCTCGGCATATTGAATGTTACACGCCCATACAAATTGAAGAAGTGATAGAAAAATTAGAGAAATTGCACTAAACAGCCTCTCTGCTTTTTTCCATCTCTTTAGAGAGGCCAAAACCACTAGCAAAAACAAGGGATTACACCATAACAAGTTATAGTTAGAGTAAAGCTCTGTATGTTCGGTAATTAAAATAATTATTGTGAGAATTAATCCCAAAATAGAGAGTAAACCCAAATAGAGATTACTGTAAAAATTATATCTTCTTTTTGCTCTTGTAGTATAACTTCTTGCTACAAGAAACACCATTATTGCAAACAAGAGCAAAAAAACAACTAAAGGAGAGAGAATAATCTCTGCAAAAGAAAACCTCTTCTCTTTTTCTACTGCTCTGTATAGATAAACATCTTCACTAACTATTGAGAGATCACCATTTTTTAAAATAGCTATCCCATTATATAAATTTTCTGGAAGGAACATGCTCTCATATTTATTTGCGGGTTTATCTAGACTAGAGCCTAGTATGAGATTTATTCCAAATTTTGTCCAACCTTTTATATAGTTATTTAATAGCTCTCTATATGTAAACCCTGCACTTTCTGCTTCGTATAGCTCCTGTGATTGTTCTACTAGAGGGAAGATAATATCCCTTAACTCAGAAGTACAGTTTTTATATAAAAAGCTGTAGTAATAATAGCGATTTTGCGGTAGATAGAGAAAAGCGAGCCTCTCTAAAAGCTCTTTTGATTGATCTTCAGTTAAATTGAGGTTCTGCTCTTTTACACTACGCCCCTCCCATTTAAATTGTTCCATAAAATCATCCATATACTGAATACCAAGCATATACTTAAGTTTACCACGTATAAATTTTAAATAGAAATGTGGAGTAGAAAAATCAAAAAGGCCAAAATTGAATACGATATCTTTATCTAACTCAGGATAATTCACCCTTAACGCACTATGTCCAAAAGTTGAATAGAGTTCATCCCCCGAATCACAAGTAAGTAAAGAGATCCTGGGTTGTTCTTTGGCTTGTAAATAGTTAGAATTAAGAAAAAATAGAAAAAATAGGAGAAGATAGAATTTTAGGTTTATGCTTTTCACCAGATTGTCTTTTATTATTTTTTATAAATCTTATAGTTGAGAGATAAAACAATAGTTAAAACACCTCTATTTACCTTGCCTCCAGCGAGAAAACATAGATTGTGTTTTAGGAAATATGCCACGCTGTTTAGTACGAATATCCTCGGCAACATAAAATACATTTGAATCAAAAGCAGTAAAAATCTTATCTACCCTTTTAAGCATTTTCCTATCTACTACGGTCTCTACTATATCAATCTCCCCCAAAGAACCACTGCCATGTATAAGTGTTGCTCCAAAATCTTGTCTGTTCAATAATAAAACGAGTTCCTTTCCGTTTTTAGTAGTATAAACTCGGCATAATAAAACACCAAAGGCTATACGTTTCTCAATAAGAATCCCCACAAAATTACCCGCTGCATACCCTCCAGCATAAGAAAGATAAGAGATAAAATCATTAGCTCCAGAAAATATTTCTGATATTACCACAATCCATATTAACACTTCAAAAAAACCGATTACTGGGGCTAGGTATTTCTCTCCTTTAGAGACAAAAATTATTCTTAAGGTACCTAACGTTACATCCACTATCCTGCCAAAGAATATTACAAAAGGCAACATATAGGGGTAAGACTCTAAAAATGTGAGCATATATCAATTCTTTTATATTTCCTAAATAAGAAACAAATATAAGAAAAAGCAGTGTCAATTCCTTTGCTATCCATTTAATGATATAGAAACAAACTTATCCATCTCTTTTATAACTGCTTTGAAAGCATCCCCAATATAGTTCACAATATCGCTGGCTATTAGGGAAGTTTCTCCTTTAATAGAGGCAGCTATGTCTCCAGCAATGCTATGAATATATACTCCTACAAGTGCAGCGTGCTCGGGGGTATATCCCTGTGTGAGCAGCCCAAGAATAATTCCAGTTAAAACATCGCCACTCCCAGCGGTTGCCATTCCAGGGTTGCCAGTAATGTTTGTATACAATTTACCATCGGGAGTAGAAATAGAACTATTTGCCCCCTTTAAAACAACAATAATCTTTTTATTAATAGATAACTCA
>JBAYBU010000163.1:0-4257 GCA_041669105.1 Bacteroidales bacterium
GCTAAGCTGCGCTCGTTGCGCAAACCTGAACCATACAAGGGTAAAGGTATTAAGTATGTAGGTGAACAACTTCGTCGCAAAGCCGGTAAAACGGCCAGCGCTAAATAATAAGTGGAGGATTTATGGCTTTAAATAAGATAGAAAGAAGAAAAAGAATACGTATGCGCATTCGCAAGGTAGTTAATGGCACAGCCGAGCAACCAAGAATGTCTGTATTCAGGAGCAACAAACAGATATATGTTCAGCTCATTAATGATGTAGACGGTATTACCCTAGCAAGTGCAAGTTCTGTAGATAAAGAAATAGCACAAGAGTGTAAAGGTAAGTCTGGTATAGAAATAGCAAGTATAGTAGGTAAATTAGCAGCACAAAGAGCAACTGAAAAAGGTGTGACTAAAATTGCATTTGACCGTGGCGGTTACCTATATCATGGAAGAGTTAAAAGTTTAGCAGATGCCGCCCGTGAAGGTGGTCTTACATTCTAAGATATTGAGTATGAGAAATACAAACGTAAAAAAAGTTAAGACTACCGATCTAGAATTAAAAGACAGATTGGTTGCAATTAAAAGAGTTACCAAAGTAACCAAAGGGGGGCGCAATTTTAGTTTTGCAGCAATAGTTGTTGTAGGAGACGAAAAAGGTGTTGTTGGATTTGGGCTAGGTAAAGCTAAAGAGGTTACAACGGCTATTTCAAAAGGTATTGATGATGCCAAAAAGAATTTAGTTAAGATTCCTTTAAACAAAAAGACTATACCTCACGAACAAGTGGCAAAGTATGGTGGAGCAAGAGTTTTTATGAAACCTGCAGCAGAGGGTACAGGCCTAACAGCAGGCGGTGCAATGCGTGCAGTTTTTGAGTCTGTGGGTGTACAAGATGTACTTGCAAAATCGAAAGGTTCTTCCAACCCCCATAACTTAGTAAAAGCAACTGTAACAGCTCTTCTTGAGATGCGCGACGCTTATACTATAGCTGGGCTTAGAGGTATCCCCATGAATAGAGTATTTAACGGATAAAGAGAAATTAATATGACTAAAGTAAAAATTACTCAAATTAAGAGCAAAAATGGAGCTACTCATAGACAAGTAGCATCTTTGCAATCTCTTGGGATTCGTAAAATACATCAATCAATAGAGATTGAGCTGACCCCTGTAAATAAAGGGATGCTAAATAAGGTTTTACACCTTGTAAAAGTTGAAGAAATTAACTAAATAGGAGATTTTACAAATGAAATTACATAATCTTACACCATCAAAAGGATCTTCGAGTAAAGATAAGAGAATTGGTCGTGGAGAAGGATCGGGCCGAGGTGGAACATCTACAAAGGGTCACAAAGGCGCCCAGTCAAGATCGGGTTATTCGCTTAAAAGAGGTTTTGAAGGTGGTCAAATGCCTCTCCAAAGACGTCTACCAAAATATGGTTTCAATAATATAAACAGGATTGAATACAAGGCGATTAACTTATCTTCACTTCAAGCATTGGCAGAAAAATTAGAAAATCAAAACCTTACATTTGATATACTATTAGAGGCAGGTATGGCATCTAAAAATCAAAGGATTAAAGTTTTGGGTAGTGGTGAGCTCACCATTAAATTAGATGTTACTGCTCATGCATTTTCAAAGTCGGCTATTGCTAAAATAGAAGCTCAGCAAGGTAAGGCGACAATAATCTAAATTGAATAATGAAAAAACTGATCGATACAATAAAGAACATCTTCAAGATTGAGGAACTGCGCAAAAGAATAGTTTATACTCTTTTATTGTTGTTGGTTTACAGGCTGGGGAGTTTTGTAGTGATGCCAGGAATAGATCCTACTCAACTTGCAAATCTTCAAAGCCAAGCATCAGAAGGTTTGCTTGGATTACTTAATATGTTTTCTGGAGGAGCTTTTGGTAACGCATCAATCTTTGCGCTAGGTGTAATGCCTTACATTTCGGCGTCAATCGTAATTCAGCTTCTTGGGATAATGCTCCCATACTTCCAGAGATTACAGAGAGAGGGAGAGAGCGGAAGAAGGAAGATGAATCAGTGGACTAGATATCTGACAATTTTAATTTTGGCACTTCAAGGACCTGCCTATATGGCTAACCTGCATGTGCAATTGCCAGAATCTGCATTTTTATTTACAGGATTCTTTTATAACGTATTTGCCACTATAATTTTAATAGGCGGTACTATGTTCATAATGTGGTTAGGAGAGAGAATTACCGATCGCGGTTTAGGTAATGGTATCTCTTTAATAATCATGGTGGGTATCATTGCTAGGTTGCCTTTTGCCCTTTTAGCCGAGGGTGGAGCCAGGATAAACCAGACAGCTGGCGGTGGAATTTTAATGCTCATAGTAGAAATTGTTGTACTTTTCTTTGTGTTTGTTGCTACAATAGCACTTGTTCAAGGGACACGTAAGATTCCAGTACAGTATGCTAAAAGAATTGTTGGTAATAAACAATATGGTGGGGTTCGTCAATACATTCCATTGAAGATAAATGCAGCCGGCGTAATGCCAATTATCTTCGCTCAGGCATTGATGATGTTCCCTCTCATATTTGCAGGCTTCGACGCCGCTCGCGGGGTAGCCGCCACTCTATCAAACCCAATGGGGTTTTGGTATAATCTTATTTTTGGCCTTATGGTTGTAGCATTTACTTACTTCTATACAGCAGTAACTGTAAATCCTTCTATGATGGCAGAGGATATGAAAAAGAATGGTGGGTTTATTCCTGGTATAAAGCCTGGAAAAAAAACCACAGAATACCTAGATAATGTAATGTCTCGCATTACTCTACCTGGATCAATATTTCTTGCTCTGGTAGCAATAATGCCTGCTTTCGCTTCTATTCTTGGAGTTAATAACCAGTTCGCTCAATTTTATGGGGGAACTTCGCTATTGATTCTTGTAGGTGTGGTTTTGGATACACTGCAGCAAATTGAGAGTCATTTGCTGATGCGTCACTATGATGGCTTAATGAAAACAGGGCGTTTGAAAGGGCGTTCTGGTATGTAGTTAAGCTTAAAGTTCTTTGATTTATGATAAGATTAAAAACTGAGGAAGAGGTTGAAATTCTCAAAAAAAATGGTATCTTAGTGTCTAAGACTCTCGCAGAAGTGGGAAAGCATATTGTTCCAGGTGTAACAACCCTTGAACTTAACAATATTGCAGAAACATTTATCCGAGACAATGGCGCTCAACCTGCGTTTCTTGGTTATGGAGGGTTTCCTTATACTCTTTGTATTTCTGTGAATGATGTAATTGTTCATGGATTTCCATCGGAGTATCGTTTAGTTGAAGGTGATATTATCTCTGTTGATTGCGGTACTATCTATGATGGGTTTTATGGAGACTCTGCTTATACTTTTGCAGTAGGTGAAATTTCTGCTGAGACAAAAAAATTGCTTAGTGTTACTAAAAAATCTCTTTACCTTGGTATCGAGAAAGCAGTTTCTGGCAACAGGATAGGAGATATCTCCTTTGCAATTCAACAATATATAGAAGAAAATGGATTTTCTGTTGTGAGAGAGATGGTTGGGCATGGTATAGGCAAAAAACTACATGAATCTCCCGAGGTCCCAAATTATGGACAAAGAGGGCAGGGTAAAAAGTTAAAAGAGGGTATGGTAATTTGTATCGAACCTATGGTTAACACTGGAACAAGGTCTGTTCAACTTCATGACGATGGTTGGACATTAAGTACTTTAGACGGTAAAAACTCGGCACACTTTGAACTTACAGTTGCAATAAAGAAGGAGAGAGCTTTAGTCTTGTCTACATTTGAGTATATAGAGAATAACAGTATTAAATTATAAGGAAGGAATTTAAATGGCAAAACAACCTGCTATTGAAAAAGAGGGAACAATAATTGAGGCCCTGTCAAATGCGATGTTTCGCGTTGAGTTAGATAATGGTCACGTTATAATTGCTCATATCTCGGGCAAGATGAGAATGCACTACATTCGTATCTTACCGGGCGATAGAGTTAGGGTAGAGATGTCTCCTTATGATTTAACAAAAGGGAGAATTTCTTTCAGATACAAATAAAATTTAAAAAATATGAAAGTAAAAGCATCCGTTAAAAAGCGCAGTGAAGATTGCAAGATTGTTAAACGCAAAGGTCGTGTTTATGTGATTTGCAAAAAGAACCCAAAGTTTAAAATGCGTCAAGGATAATTTTTAATAGTAATCAATAAAGAGAATAGATAAATTATGGCACGTATAGCCGGAGTTGATTTACCAAAAAACAAACGAGGAGAGATAGGACTA
>JBAYBU010000164.1:0-4242 GCA_041669105.1 Bacteroidales bacterium
AAAGCAATATCTACAGCAGCTTTTGCAGCACTGTTATTAATTGCAAGAGAGTCTACATAAGCCATAATATCTTGAATGCCAAATGGAGAATCAAACTGGGAAAGATCTACCCTCTGTAAAAAAGCCATTACAGATGGTTGGTTTTCTCCAAGATAAGGAGGCATAGCAGCCTCGCCATAGCCTGTATAACCATCCCAACTTATCTCTGTAAGCACTATAGGAGTAGTAGTTCTTGTGAAGTTAGCTATTGTAAAAGGGTGTGTGAGTTGAGCATCAAATGGCAGCCATCTTAATGTAAGTTTTTTACTGCTCGTTTTCTTAGCAGAAGTTTTAGCCGAACGAGCAAAAATATCAATCGGATTAATAACTGCGGCAGCAGCTGTTAACAAGCCTGCCGATTTAATAAAATTTCTTCTTGTTGTAGTTTTATTCATTTTAGTCTATTATTTAGCAAAATACCACGGATGGGTTTTAATTGAAACTATCTTAGGATCTGCATCTATCTCGGTCAAAAGCCTATTTACCCTTACCAAGCGAGTAGAACCATTATAATAATTGTGTGCATCAGGTAAAAGTGAGTTAATTTTTACAAAAGTTGCAGCGTGGATAAACTCTCCATTAGAGATATAAATTCCCACGTGAGTTATCCTTTCGCCTCTCTGCTCAGTTGCCTTAGAACCAAAGAAAATAAGATCGCCTGGATTGAGATTATCAAACCCTTCAGAAATATCTACATCAACTCCTGTCTTTGCTTGTTGTGATGCATCCCTTTCAATGATAACACCATTCAAATAAAAGACAGTTTTGGTGAAACCCGAGCAATCCATTGCCTTGATAGATGTTCCTCCCCACATATATGGAAATCCAGCAAACTGTTTAGCTGTAGCAACAATATTTTCTGGAGAAGGATCTCTGCCTTCTAGCCATTTATCAAACGGCTCTACATCAGAACTGTTTACATAAGCTATTTTACCATTTGGTAAAATTATTTTATAAAAACTACCTAAGCGTCCCTGAGCGCAAACTATATTGCCCCATACGCCATCGGAGACTACAGCAGAATTATGCGAAGGTAACTCTCTAAAAAGTGTATAATGTGTTGTTACTACCATTTTTGGAGCATCCAACCAATCATTGAACTCGGCTTCATTCATCGGTTGAATACTGCCAGAAGTTACCCATGCAATATATCCCTCTGGCGTCATTGTTCTTGCCCAACCCCCTCTCTTCTCTAAAATTCTTAATGGCATACCCATTAATGTTTGAGTAGCAGATTCACTTGCATATCCTGGCCCAGTACGGAGATTAATTACCGCATGCGCAGTTATACCGTAAGTTTTTTCTCCCAGTGAAGGATCAGGTAGCACCACCATGCTATCTAACACCTCTATTTTTTTCTCTTTAAGAGCAGATATCAGAGCCTCTTTTGCCTGTGACTCAGTTGTAGAACCCTTAAGTATAGGAATAGAAGTTAGTTGTTCATCTATAATTAATTCTGGCTCATAAATTTTTGCTCTCCTATCTGGGGCAAATTCCTTTTTTATCTCTTGCGAAATAGAGTCAAATTCTTTAAGAATTCTCTCCTTTTTCTCTTTGGTTGAGCACGAAAGTAGAGCCGCGCTAACCAATAGCATTAAAATTGCTTTTCTCATTTTTAAATATTTTAAGCTCTCATTTAATAGTTAAACTTATAAAACAGATATATTCATACTAAGATATATATATCCATACAAAGATAGTATATTTGTGCAAATTTGTAAATTATGATAGTTGATTCTTTAAGAGGGTTTGAAAGATATTTACACTTTCATTCGAGGTTTGCAAAAGCATACGAATTTATGATTAAAACAAATCTCAATGAATTAGGCAAAGGGGAACACTCAATAGTAGGTAAAGAACTTTACTGCACAATTTGGGAAGGAGAGGGTAAAGGTATAGAGATCCCTAAATTAGAAGTACATGACTCTTACATAGATATCCACATTTTACTTTCGGGAAACGAGACTATAGGAGTAAGAGACCGTAGCAGATGTAACGGAGATAATGCTCAATATGATTCCGAAAAAGATATTGCTTTTTTAGAAGAGGCACCAGAAAATTTCATTAACCTCTCGCCTGGGAACATTGCTGTAATATTCCCACACGATGCACATGCTCCTCTTATTGGAGAGGGAAAAATCAAAAAGGCAATAATTAAGATACTCATGTAATGAGATTCAATGGGAACAGAAGATTTAACTCATATGTGGGGTATTTTCGTAATAAATATGGGAGTAGACTTCAAAAAATTGTAGTAGATGCTGGTTTTTCATGCCCTAACAGAGATGGATTACTAGCAACCGGAGGTTGTACATATTGTAACAACGATGCTTTCCACCCATCTTATAGCACTCCCGATAAGAGTTTAACAATGCAGATAGAAGAGGGTATCGAATTTCATAAAAAGAGATATAGAAATGCCGAGAAATATCTTGCATATTTTCAACCATATACAAATACCTATTCGGGAGTAGAGCATCTCAAAGAACTTTATTCAGAAGCCCTCTCCCACCCTCTTGTAGCAGGAATAGTTATAGGAACACGCCCCGATTGCATGAACTCACAAAAGCTTAAACTTTTGACTGAACTCTCTAAAAAAAAAATTGTAATTGTAGAGTATGGAATCGAATCAATTTATGATAAAACCCTACTAAGAATAAATAGGGGGCATAACTTTGCAACAGCAAAAGAGACCGTAATAAAAACAGCTCAAGCGGGCATAAACCAAGGTGCTCATTTTATATTTGGCCTACCAGGAGAGACCCAGCAACAGATGCTTAAATACGCAACAGAGATAAATAAATTGCCTCTAAACTCAGTTAAATTTCATCAACTTCAAATAGTGATAGGGACTCAAATGGAAAAAGAGTTTGAAAAAAATCCTGGAGAATTTACACAATGGACAATAGATGAGTATATAGATTTTTTTGTAGATTTTCTTGAGTTGTTAAAACCAAGTATTTATATAGAACGCTTTGCAGGAGAAGTTCCCCCACGATTTGTAAAGTCAACTCCTTGGGGTTTAGTAAGAAATGTAGAGTTAATAAATATGCTAGAAAAAAGGTTGGCAGAGAGAAGCACATATCAATCTAGGCTTTTCAATGGGTAATCATTTTTAATTATCTTTGTAAATTACAATAATTACAGACTATGCAATCACTAACCAAATTAATACTATTATCATTTATATTGTCTGTTTTCACTCTTACTTCTTGTAAAGATTTAGAGTTTCGCTCTAGAGATAATGTTGTTGCTCAAGTAGGGAACAAATATCTTTACAAAAAAGAGATTCAAAACCTTATTCCACCTGGGACATCTTATAATGACAGTATTTTAATGTTAAAGCAGTATGTAAATTCTTGGGCTCTTAAATATCTTCTTTTAAATAAAGCCCAAGCAGAACTATCCAAAACAGACAAAGATGTAGAAAATGAGTTAGAAGAGTACCGTAACTCACTGATTGCATACCGATACGAAAAACAATATCTAGAAATTAGATTAGATACCGTTGTAACTGAAAGCGAAGCAAGAGAGTACTATATGAACAACTCCCAAAATATACTGTTGAGCAACTCAGTAGTAAAGGGGAGAGTAATTAAAATATCTTCGGGTTCGCCCAATTTAGAAAGAATCAAGAATTTGTATAAAGCTAATTCTCTTGAAGAGATAGATGAGCTGGAGCGTCTCTGCTACAACTCAGCCGATCGATATAACAATTTTGGAAATGAGTGGGTAGATCTCACTTCGGTAGCAAGGGAGCTCCCTATAGATCTATACTGGTGTGAAAATCAACTTAAAAACTCTAACTATATTGAATCTGAAGACTCTTTGTACAATTATTTTGCTTTTTTTACAGAGAGAGTAGAGCCCAACAAGACTCCTCCTTTTGAATTTTATTTTCCTAAAATAAAAGAGATAATTATTGGGAAACGTAAACAAAACTTAATTAAAGAACTTGAAAGAGACCTTATAAAGGAAGCATTGAAAAATAATACTATTAAAACAAATATTAACGATACCCCTAAAAATGAAAATCAGCGTTAAAACAGTAATCGTTACACTGGCTATTATATTTACTCAGGTAACTTCTATCTACTCACAGAGATATGAAAAAGGTCTTATTGATAAAACAATAGCTTTAATCGGGAACGATATGATTCAACTATCTACTCTAGAAACAGAAGTGCAAATGATGATGCTTCA
>JBAYBU010000165.1:0-4228 GCA_041669105.1 Bacteroidales bacterium
AGAGTTTTTTTATTGGGAGAGTTTTTTTATTGATTTTAATTATTAAGCGATTTTAATTACTTTTGCAACCAATTAGATAGAATATGAGCGATAATAGATTATTGTCAAAACTTTCGGGGATTAAGGAGAAATTCGAAAAATTGTCGGAGCAAATTTCTGAGCCGTCGGTTATGTCGGATATGAAAAAATACATCTCTTTAAATAGAGAATATAGAGATTTAGAGCCGTTGGTGGAGGCGGGTGAGAAGTACAAAACAATGATGGGTAATCTTAGCTCGGCCAAAGAGATGCTCATGGTAGAGAAAGATGAGGAGATGAGGGAGATGGCTAAAGAAGAGGTTGCTCTTTTAGAAGATCAGATACCTCTCTTAGAAGAGGAGATTAAACTTTTGCTTATTCCTGCCGATCCTGAGGACTCTAAAAATGCTATTTTGGAGATAAGAGCGGGGGCTGGTGGAGATGAGGCTTCTATTTTTGCTGGAGATCTCTTTAGAATGTACTCTAAGTTTGCCGAGAGAAAAAAATGGAAAATAGAAGTTAATAGCCAAAACGAAGGTTCTTCTGGTGGTTTTAAGGAGCTTATTTGTAAGGTCTCTGGGAAGGGAGTGTATGGGATACTTAAATATGAAAGTGGGGTCCATCGTGTGCAAAGGGTTCCTCAAACAGAGACTCAAGGGCGAGTACATACTTCGGCAGCTTCTGTTGTAGTATTGCCCGAGGCCGATGAATTTGATATTGAATTACATGTAAGTGATGTTAGAAAAGATACTTTTTGTTCTTCGGGGCCAGGCGGGCAGTCGGTGAATACTACCTATTCTGCAATTAGGTTGACTCACGTGCCTACTGGTATAGTTGTGCAGTGCCAAGATGAAAAATCTCAGATTAAAAATTATGAGAAGGCTTTTGCCGAGCTCCGTACAAGAATATATAACCTTGAATATGATAAGTATTTAAACGAAATCTCTGCAAAAAGAAAGACTATGGTTTCTACGGGAGACCGTTCTGCCAAAATTCGTACTTATAATTACCCTCAATCCAGAGTTACAGATCATAGAATTAACTATAATATGCATAATCTTCCTGCTTTTATGGATGGTGCGCTGCAAGATGTTTTAGATCAACTTCAGGTTGCAGAGAATGCAGAGAGACTCAAAGATAGCGGGCAGTAAAAATAACTTCAAGAGCGTGAGTAGTAAAGGTGATTACTAAGATAGTGGGCAATAATTGATTTAAGATTAAAGTGAATTACAAAGAACTTTATAATAATATTCTCAAGAAGAAAAGTTTCTTGTGTGTAGGTTTAGATACCGATTCAACACTTATTCCAGAATTTCTTAAAAACGAAGAGTATCCGTTATTTGAGTTTAATAAGTCGATTATAGATGCTACAGTAGCTTTTACTGTGGCTTATAAGCCTAATGTTGCCTTTTATGAGGCAGAGGGCCACAAAGGGTGGATGCAGTTAGAGATGACCGTTAGTTATATCCGTAGTAAAGATCCCTCTGTCTTTATTATTGCCGATGCAAAAAGGGGTGATATTGGTAATACTGCAGAGCGTTATGCTGCTGCTTTTTTTAAAAATATGGATTGCGACGCTGTTACTCTGGCTCCTTATATGGGTAAAGATTCTGTTGCTCCTTTCTTGAAATTTAATAATCGTTGGGCTATTGTTTTAGCTTTAACATCTAACCCCTCGGCAACCGATTTTGAGACAGCAACTCTTATTGATGACAGCTCGCCTGAGAGTAAAGCTTATTTGAAAAAGAATGGTAACCATTTTAGTGAAAAGCCACTCTTTAAGATGGTGATAGAGAAGGCAATGACTTGGGGTACTAAAGATAATACAATGTTTGTGGTGGGAGCGACTCGTCCAGAGAAACTTGCTCAGATTAGAGAGTATTGTCCAGACCACTTTTTTTTGGTTCCTGGAGTGGGAGTGCAGGGTGGTACAATAGAAGATGTTGTAAAATATGGTATGAATAACACCTGTGGTTTACTTGTGAATATCTCTAGAGATATTATATATGCATGGAAAAAAGAGGAGAGTAGATTTTCTGAGCGTGATTATGTCAAAGCTGCTGCTGCTGCTGCCCAAGAGGTTGCATTAGAGATGCAAAAGTTCTTATTATAGCGTTGTTTCGGGTAGTTTGGCTATTATTGTTTCGCAGCCTTTAACTTTTTGCCCTTTGGTTACTTGAATTCGGCTCTCTTTTGGTAAAAAAAGATCTACTCTAGATCCAAATTTTATGAATCCCATTTGGTCTCCTGCTGCCATTATGTTGCCTTCTTTTGCATAACAGACAATTCTTCTTGCGATATATCCAGCTATTTGGCGTGTAAGTATATGAGTACCATCAACATTTGTAACAACAGTTGTTCTTTCGTTTTTTTCAGAAGATTTTGGGTGCATTGCTACTAAATATTTGCCAGGATGATATTTAAAATACTCCACCTTACCTCTTACGGGAAACCAGTTTACATGAACATTAAATACAGACATAAATATTGATACTTGGATGCATTCGCATTTGAGATACTCTGGCTCGTAAACATCTTTTACCATCACTACGGTGCCATCGGCCGGAGCTATTACTGTGCTGACATCTTCTATGGGAACTCTTTTAGGCTCTCTAAAGAAACGGACAATAAGGACAAATAGCATTAGGCCTACTATGGAAAAGTAGTATCCTACTTTTGGGTTTCCTATTAAGAGAAATACCCCTGCTACTGTTGCAGCTATTATAAGGAAACTGTTTAAGATTATTTTGTAGCCCTCTTTATGTATGCGCATATATTTTAATATGTATAAATTGCGTGTAGATTATTTTAAATTTTAATGTGTCGGATGCGTTAGATAAGCTAAATTTTAAGGTATTAGATAAGCTCAAAAATCTTTAAGTAGGCTATTGCCATTGGGAATGCAAGCAATGCGCTGTCGAATCGATCTAATAGGCCACCATGCCCAGGCATTATGTTGCCAGAATCTTTGACACCAAAATTACGTTTAAAGAGCGATTCTACCAAATCTCCAAACACTCCGAATATAAATATTATAGTTGAGAGAGCTACTATATGCACAATAGAAAATGAGATAATTTTTATGTAATAGAGTATGATTCCTGTTATAAGCGCCGAGATTAATCCTCCAAAAAAACCTTCCCAAGATTTTTTGGGCGATATAGATGGAAATAGTTTGTGTCCATTTTTTTGCCCAAATGTTATCCCAAACAGGTATGCGCCTACATCGCTACTCCAAAGTATAATAAACATAGAGAGAAGAATATTTGGCATATAGTTGCCCACAGTGTCAAATAAAATTGTATTGGTGAGTGAAAAGGGAAGAGCAATATAGAGTGGTGCGATTAAAATAAAGCCAGTCTTTAGATAGTTTTCATTGTAACTGTTTTTAAAACTTTGGTTGTTATTGTTTGTACCCTTCTCCTTTTCATATAATATAGATATAAACATTCCAGTAAAAGGGAGTGAGATAAGCCAGAAAAATTTTATATCTATACTGTTGTAGTAGTAAAGGAAAAAAAGAAGATAGATTGTAAACGATCCTACAAGAGAGATAAATGTTGTGGTTTTATAGGAGTTTTTAAACGATATTGAGAGAAACTCTTTTGTCATGATTAGTATAGAGAAGAGCATTACTAACCCAAAAATAACAGGACTCCAAAGAAGAGATCCTGTTATTATTATTAAAAATAAAGTCCCACTCAAAGAGCGTACCTGTGTGTTATTCATTTTCTATATAACTTTCGGTTCTGGTTCTAATTTTGATTCTGATTTAGGTCCTGACTCTAACTTGTGTTCTGATTCGTCTATTTCGTGTTCAATTTGTTCCTTAATGGTAGCGGGCTGTGAACCAGCTTTTTTACCAAATATCTTTTCAAGATCTTCTGCAAAGATCACCTCTTTTTCTAGAAGAAGTTCGGCTAGTTTGGTAAATCCTTCCATATTTTCATTTAGAACTTTTTTGGCCATTTTGTGTGCTTCGTCTATAAATTTTTTGGCCTCGGAGTCTATAAGTTCGGCTGTTTTTTCACTATAAGGTTTTCCAAAGTTAAAACCACCCGATTCGGTTGAGTCGTAGAATGAGATGCTCCCTACTTTTGGACTCATTCCGAGATATGAAACCATGGCATAGGCTTGCTTGGTAACTTTCTCTAAATCGCTTAGGGCTCCAGTAGAGATCATATTATTAATTATCTCTTCGGCTGCCCTG
>JBAYBU010000166.1:0-4182 GCA_041669105.1 Bacteroidales bacterium
CAAATTGCTTTTTCTAGTGCAGGAGAATTCTTAGAAAAATACAAAGACCAATTAAGTAATATTATAGGGCATTTCGGTCTTGGGTTTTACTCCTCTTTTATGGTTTCTAAGAAAGTAGAGATCCAAACACTATCATGGAAAGAGGGTGCAGAGCCTGTAAAATGGAGTTGCGAAGGAGATCCAGAATATCAAATAACAAAAGGAAAGAGAAAGAAGGTAGGAACCGATGTAATTTTATATCTTGACGATGAATCTAAAGAGTACTCCCAAGAGTCTAAGATAAATGAACTCTTAAATAAATATTGCAAATTTTTGCCTGTAGAGATTGTTTTCGGTAAAAAGAGAGAGTGGAAAGAAGGCAAAGAGATAGAGACCAAAGAAGATAATATAATAAATGAGCCAAATCCGCTCTGGACAAAAAAACCTGCCGATCTTAAAGAAGAGGAGTATATGGAGTTCTACAGACAACTCTACCCTGCTCAAGAAGATCCACTTTTTCATATTCATCTAAATGTAGACTATCCATTTACTTTAACCGGAGTTCTCTATTTTCCAAAAATCAAAGATAACGTAGAGATCTCTAGAAATAAAATACAACTATATAGTAATCAAGTATTCGTTACTGATTCTGTAGAAAACATTGTACCCGATTTTTTGACCTTACTGCATGGAGTGTTGGATTCTCCCGATATCCCATTAAATGTATCAAGAAGTTACCTTCAATCCGACTCCAATGTAAAGAAAATATCGAGTCATATTACTAAAAAAGTGTCTGATAGATTAGAAGAGTTATTTAAGAATGAGCGTCCAAAGCTAGAAGAAAAATGGGACAATCTTAAGTTATTTATTGAATATGGAATGCTTTCAGACGAAAAATTTTATGATAGAGCTCAAAAGTTCACTTTACTAAAGAATACAGAAGGGAACTATTTTAGTTTTGATGAATATAAAAAGCTTATAGAGGATAATCAAAAAGATAAAAACAATAAAATTGTATACCTCTATTCTACAAACAAAGAAGAGCAATTTGCTTATATAGAGAGTGCCAAAAACAGAGGTTATGATGTGCTTTTACTTGACAATCAACTTGATTCTCATTTTGTAAATCTGCTTGAATCAAAATTTACCGATAGTACATTTACACGAGTTGATGCTGGCTATATTGATGCTCTTATTGCAAAAGAAGAGATGTCTAAACCAGATTTAAAAGAAGATGAAATAAGTGATATCTCTATTGCTTTTGAAGCTGTGCTTCCTGCGGGGCCTCACTACTCAATAACTGTAGAAAGTTTAGGCGAACAAGAGAGCGCAGTGTTGATAACACAATCAGAATTTATGAGACGATATCGTGAAATGTCTGCCATGGGAGGCGGAATGAATTTTTATGGATCTATGCCTGAATCTTATAACCTAATTGTAAACAACAACCACCCAGTTATAAAGAAAATTCTAACAGAGAAAGAAGAAAACCTTAATACTGCAATAGAAGAGATATCTAAAAAGATCTTGGAGCCTCAATTAAAGCTTAAAGAGCTAGAAATAGAAATTAAGGATACAAAAGAAGAGGAGGTTGAGACCACAGTTAAAGATAAAAAAGCTTCTTTAGAGAAAGAGATAGAAACATTGAAGCAAGAGAGAAAAGAGAAAGTTACAGAGTTTGCAACAAAGAGTGATTTGCTAAAGCAAGTTTGCGATTTAGCACTACTATCTAATGGCATGCTCAAGGGAGAGGAGTTAAACAAATTTGTTAAACGAAGCCTTTTACTTATAAAATAACAGTACCTTACTCTATCATTACACAAAAAGGGTTGAAATTAAATTTCCAACCCTTTTTGTGTTTTAAGTCTGTTAGCTCTTTTGTTCTTTGCCCAATAGCTAACTATCAATTATCTATAAAATTTTAAATATAATTGTGGTCTCTCTCTTATTTATATCTTAATCCTTTCAAATATAAAATTTGGCATTACTCTTAATAGCCAAGCAATTAAAAACCATCTTTTAGTGATGTAAACTACAGACCTCTTTTTTTCTATTGAGTTTAAAATCTGTTTTGCAGCTTTCTCTGGAGATGAAATCCAAAAAGCACCAGGCCCATTCCCCATAGCAGTATCTACAAAACCAGCCCTAATGTCTGTAATTGAAACTAACTTGCCATACGTGTTTGCCTTTTGACGCAAAGCTTCTAAATATCTCATTTGATATGCTTTTGATCCAGAATATGAAGGCGAAACAGAAAAGCCTCTGATTCCTGCTATTGAACTAATTGCCGCTAAAGAGCCTCCTCCTTTAGCTTCAAAGTATTTGTAAGCCCAATTTACCACAGCAACAAAACCTAACACATTAGTTTTAACTACATTAGTCTCATGTTCTAATTTTAACTCAGGATTTCTATTCCCTGTTCCAGAACAAAGGACTAATAGTTCTACACCTTTTAGTTGATCACATAGCTCACTTAAATTAGTCTCTACAGAGTGATAATTATCAATGTCAAATTGTTTAGCTATATAGTGGGGAGGGTCACTATCAACTATCTCTTTCAACAAATGGGCTCTTCTACCTGTTATTCCTACTACATACCCTTTTTGAGCAAGAAGCAGTGCAAAGGCTCTCCCTATCCCCGAAGTTGCTCCTACTACTATTGCTTTTCTTGCCATAATTTGATAAAAGATTGTTTTTTAATACTAGTGATTTACACTTAGAGACAAAAATAGATAAAAAACCATTATATTTAGAAATATTAAATACAAAACAATCAAATTATGGAAAGTAAAATGATTTTGACAAATATAGAAAACTCTATCTGCACAATCACATTAAACAACCCAAGTGCATTAAATGCTCTTACCTCTAAAATGCTAGATAAGCTTAGCATACTAATAGACAAAATAGAGTTAGACAATTCTATCCTAGCTGTAATCATTACAGGTGCAGGTAGGTCTTTTGTAGCAGGAGCAGATATACAGGCTATGGCTAAAATGAATTCTCAGCAAGGGAGGGAGTTTGGAATTAAAGGCACCTCTCTTTTAAGTAAGATAGAGAATCTCTCTAAACCCGTTATTGCTGCTGTAAATGGTTATGCTTTAGGAGGGGGGTGTGAATTAGCATTGGCGTGTGATATTAGAGTAGCTTCAGAAAAGGCAAAGTTTGGACAGCCCGAAGTTACACTAGGAATTACTCCAGGATTTTCTGGAACTGTTAGATTACCTTCTATAGTTGGCATAGCCAAAGCAAAAGAGCTCGTTTTTACAGGAAAGATAATAGATGCAACAGAGGCTCTTAATATTGGACTTGCAAATATGGTTGTTCCTGCAGAGTCACTTATGGAAAAAACTAAAGAATTAGCCTTAACTATTGCATCAAATTCTCCAATTGCAGTTAAGTACTCAAAAATATCTCTTACTACCTCTTCTAAAATTTGTTCCGAAGAGGCTATTAAGATGGAAAACAATCTATTCGCTCTCTGTTTTTCTACAGATGACCAAAAAGAGGGAATGCAAGCATTTCTTGAAAAAAGGAAACCAAGTTTTAAAAAAATAATTATTTAATAATAAAATGAAAGAAGATGAAAATATGCGTTATTGGAACTGGAACAATGGGTAGCGGGATTGTTTTGGCATTTGCCCAAGCAGGAGTCTCTGTAACTATGAAAGGTCTCACTCAGCCCGAATTAGAATGGGGGCATAATAATATAGTCAAAAGCCTTACTAGACTAGAAGAGAAGGGCAAAATAGACGTTGGAGTAAAAGAGAAAATTCTCTCTACTATTACAGAAACAATATCTTATGAAGATTGTGCTGATGCCGATTTTATAATTGAAGCTATTTTAGAAGAGATCTCTCTAAAAAAAGAGCTATTTGGCAAACTAGATAAAATATGTAACCCCTCAACAATATTTGCCTCTAACACCTCTTCTCTCTCTATTACAGAGATCGCAGCAGCTACTAACAGAGCAGAGAGAGTAATAGGTATGCACTTTTTTAATCCTGCACCTGTAATGAAGCTTGTAGAGGTAATTAAAGGACAATTAACCTCTACAAAAGTGCAACAATATGTTTACGACCTTGCAATTAAAATAGATAAAACTCCTGTAAATGTAAATGAAGCACCTGGATTTGTGGTTAATAGAATTTTAGTGCCTCTTGTAAATGAAGCAGTTGGCATACTTGCCGATGGAGTTGCTGC
>JBAYBU010000167.1:0-4167 GCA_041669105.1 Bacteroidales bacterium
TAATAGTTTATGAACATGGTGGCTACATAAAGAAATTTGACCCCAAAAGTAAAAAGGAAGAGAAAGTAGAGATCTATATAAACAACGATGCCGCTTATTCTAGATCTGAGTGGAAAGATCTTTCGACAAATATAAGATCCTACTCAATATCTCCAAATGGAGAGAGGTTACTAGCGACTGCAAGAGGGGATATTTTTTCTATCCCAGCTAAGAGCGGTATTACTTATAATATTACAAATTCTTCTAACGCTAACGATAAAAATGCCGATTGGGCCCCAGATGGAAGTGGTTTTGCCTATATTTCTGACAAAGACGGTGAATTTAATCTCTATTTTAGAGATAATAGCGGAAATGAGAAACAACTAACAGAAATTAAAGGGTATATATTTGGATTTGAGTGGTCTCCCGATTCCAAAAAAATTCTTTGGAGCGAAAAGCTAAATACTCTTAATCTTTTAAACTTGGAAACAGGCGAAAATAAAATTATAGAGAGCTCGCAAATTAGTCCAATTAATGATTATAACTGGTCTCCAGATAGCCGTTTTATTGTTTACACTCATCCCGAAAAATATGTTTCGACTATAATGTTGTATGATACAAAAGAAGATAAGAAGATTGAGGTTTCTGATAGTTGGTATAGTTCAAATTCGGGTAACTTTAGTAAGGATGGAAAATATCTTTTGTTTGTTTCGGATAGAAGTTTTACTCCAACTTATGGTAGAACAGAGTGGAATCATGTATATAACAGTATGAGTAAGATCTATTTACTTCCTATTGTGTTAGATGCCGAGGTACCGTTTGCGTTAAAAAACGATACTGTCCCTACAGTTTTACCTATAGATCAACAAGCAAATGAGATTAAGGGAAATAAAGAAGGAAGCAGTAAAAAAGAGGGTGAAGTCAACTATAATTTTGAAAATATTAAATCAAGAATCATTGAACTGCCTGTTGCTGCATCTGCATACAGGAGCCTTCATATGATAGGCAATAATGTATATTATAGCTCAAGAGGAGGGACCTTCATGTATAACATTGAAACGCTAAAGAGAGTTGATTTAAAGGCAGTTATATTTTTCGGGCATAATTATAAAAAGGCTCTAGCAATTTCGGGTAAAAATGTACAGGTTGTAGAAATTCCTAAGGCCCCTATTACTATTAGTAAACCTATTTCGCTAAAAGGAGTTAAAAAGCTTGTTAATTACAATGAAGAGTGGTTGCAAATATATGATGAGACATGGCGCCAAATGAGAGATTTTTTCTATGCAAAAAATATGCATGGAGTAGATTGGGATGAAATTTACAAGAGGTATCAAGTACTCGTTCCGCACATTGGGCATCGATCTGATTTAACCTATGTTTTAGGCGAAATGATAGGAGAACTTAATGTTGGGCATGCCTACTCTCAAAATGGAGAGAAACCCGAGCCTGTAAGAGTTAAAATGGGTCTTTTAGGCGCTAGGTATTCAAAAGATAAATCGGGATTCTTTATTATTGAAAAAATTTTAGAGGGAGCCAATTGGAGCAAAGGATTGCGTTCTCCTTTAACAATGCCAGGGTCTGAAGTTAAGGAGGGAGAGTTTATAGTTTCTGTCAATGGAGTTTCTACAAATAATGTAATGGATATCTCGGAATTGCTAATTGGGACAGTAGATGAAATTGTAGAGTTAGAGATTAAATCTTCTCCTAAAGACAAAAGCAGTAGAAAAATTTTGGTAGAACCATTGTCTGATGAGTCGCAACTGATCTATTACAATTGGGTGCAAAATAACATCCGTAAGGTATCTCAAGCTTCTAATGGTGAGGTTGGTTATATCCATATTCCTGATATGGGAGTTACGGGCCTAAATGAGTTTGTCAAACATTACTATCCACAACTTGGGAAAAAAGCTCTTATTATTGATGATCGTGGTAATGGTGGAGGTAATGTTTCACCTATGATAATTGAGAGATTACAGCGTGCGGTAAATATGTTTACAATGAGCACAAACCAAACAGAAGGGTCTTTGAATCCCACAGGCACCTTTGATGGTCCTAAGGTTTTGCTTGTAAATGAATATTCTGCTTCGGACGGAGATCTTTTCCCTTATAGATTTAGACACAATGATTTAGGAGTAATTATAGGAAAGCGTACTTGGGGAGGAGTGGTTGGATATAGTGGCACTGTTCCCGTTGTAGACGGAGGGTCTATTGTAACTCCATCTTATGCACCTTTTGCTGTAGATGGGAGTGGTTGGATTATTGAGGGAAGAGGAGTAACTCCAGATATCGAAATTGAGAATGATCCTCATAAAGAGTTTAGTGGAGTAGACCAACAGTTAGAAAAAGCAATAGAGGTGATTAAAGAGAAAATGGGAAGTTATCAGTATAACCCAACAACCATTCCTCAATTTCCAAATAAAAGTGTTAAGAGATAGAGTTTTTGATTTTAAAACTACACTTCAGCCCGAGGACATTTTATGAGCATTTCTGCTTTATTACTCGAATGTTTATCATGACTTATCCAGAATAACAGTTTGCTCTGGGCTGTAGTGTGGTTTTAACTTTAGCGAATACAAATGTATTATTTTATTTCTAAAAAACATCCTCTTAATTGAGCTGTTTTGTTTTGTTTCACTTTTTGGTTAATTAACTATTTGATTTGTAATTCTTAAAAAAGAAGCTATTTAATTTTGTTTGAGACCTAAATTCTATTCTCGGTCTCTATTTTCTCTATTTTTCTTAAAATTTTGCTTCTTATAGTTCGCACACTAGATTGAGAGCTGTTTAAAAAATTGGCTATTTGTGAATAGGAGTAGCCTTTTTTGTTTAAAGCATACACGAGTTTTTCAAAATCTGTGAATGTGTCAAGATTGTAGATGTTTCCAAAAGTTTTAATAAACTGCTCGCTATTTGTAATTTCTGTTATAGAAGCTCTTGTTGAGCTGTTTGCTATGTCTATAATTTTATTTAGGCTATCAAAGGTCTCTTTTGAAACCTTTCTTGACCGGAGAGCTTCTTGATATACATTATCTATTAGTTGGGGTAATATATAAGACGTACTCATGTATATATTAGAAATAAGCCAGCATTTATTGTGTTTTTTATCAAGTACAGTTAATTTCTGATTTAAATGAGAAATTGTTTTACTGCTTTTTCGTGCATAAAAATAATAGGAGAGTGAAATTAAAGTAATTGAAGCAGTAACAATGAGTAGTAAATTTAAAATAAGAGTTTTTTCTCTTTTGAGAGAAAAGGCCTCTTTCTCTTGCTCTTCGAAGTTGAATTTTGCTTTTAACTCAAGACTCCTCTGTTGAGAAAATTTAGTAAAAGAGACTGCAAACGAAAGATGTGCCTTTTTATAAAGTTGTGAAGCTTTTTCATATTGCTTGTTTTCATAGAGAATATCTGCCAAGTATCTATAATAAAAATGGCTATCATAGGCATATGAATCGGCTACTGATGCAACGGCAGCTTGGGCATAGTACAAAGAGCTATCTTTCATATCTATTTTTTTATACCAATATGCCAGTTGATAATAAGTTTTAGAATTTTTAACATCTATTTGCAACTCTTGAGAGTTAATTTGAAGAGTTTTTTTAAGATATTCAATGGCTATTTTAGGTTCTTTTTTAGCAGAATAGTAGTTGTACATTGCGTTATAAAAAGCATATTCAATATGAGGAGGCAAATCTGCCTCATCTGCAAAACAGGATATGGTATTAAGAGCTTCTCTATATTTTTTATCTATAAGCTTAAGATTGAATAGTTCTAAACTGGCATTAAGCAGTGTGGTGTTGTTGGTAGCACTTTTGCTATACTCTAAACTTTTTTTAAGAGCCTGTTGTGCCATCTCATAATTTGAGTTTAATCGATAAAACTTACCTAAGTAAAAATATAAGGTGGCCCCAAGATTATAATCTATTTTACTCTCTTTTATAAATAGAGATTCTGCGATCCTAATTTTATGATAAGCTACAGAGTCAAGATTTTTATTACCATATTGTGCTATTGCTGCATAAAGCAGGGCTCTGCTATAATTAAAATTGTCACCATCTTTTTTAAATGTTTTTACAGCGCTGTTTATTGAAGAGTCGTTTTTAAAGACTCCAAATTTTTGCTCATAAGCTATAGCATATAACAAGTTAGAGTAGGCTCTGGCTTCTTCAGTAGAGATAGTTTTATTAATAA
>JBAYBU010000168.1:0-4160 GCA_041669105.1 Bacteroidales bacterium
AAAAGACCCTGGGGCATACTCTTTCTCGCCAACTTTACCACCAAAAAAGTAAGCCTGTATCTCGTCCGTAGCAACCTTAGAGCTTGGATAACTGGCTCCTCTTTCCACTCGGTATGCAAAAATCAACTCCCATAATCTCTTAATATCTTTATCTGTATTTTTAGGAACCCTTTTTAGCAGATCGTCAGCTAGTTTCTTATCTCTTATAGCCCCAAGCGTCTCTGCAGTGGGTATACCTATAATGTCATAAAAAGATATAAGGTTCCACTTCTTTTTCTCTACCCTCACATTTAAAATCAGGTTTAACGGGTCAAATTCTATATCAAGGTTCTTTTTATCTCGGAGCATGATAAAAGAGCGCACCATATTATCTTTAAAATAAGTGTATGCGCCAAGCTTAATTCTTACCTGATTGGTTATGCTTTTCTCTTTCCCACCCCAAATATATGTGTTCCTGTTAGTTTTATAGGGCAAGCTAAACAATTTTAGTTTCCTACTACTCTTGGCAATAACTTGCCCATCCGCATCTTTAACAGTAACTCTAGCTAAAACATCTCCGGTTAAATGCGACCCCTTCATTTTTAGTGCCAATTCGTTATTGAGATCGCCTATAGGGGGCCTCTTGACCTCAATCTCTGACACGTGTAATGAACATCTTTTGTCCTTTGTAGCGTAAATTGGGAAAAAATTATTCACTTCATTTATAACATTACGTTCGATTTCTGCCATTCCAGTACTAATCTGCTCTTTAGATAACATTCAAATCACTCCTCTGGTTCAGCAACTTCCAGCCTTTCCTCATACTCCATGTATAATGTAACTTCCCCAGTCTTTTTATCTAAAAATATCTTTTTATCTAATATTGTAATATTGTCGCTGTTAATAACCTCATTTAGTTTAAATTCTTCTAAAGGTAATGTGAATGTCTTAATTCTAGCATATGTTTTATACATCAACGTCATCTCCAGTATGGGGTTCGTAAGTTTCTTCAAACACCTCTCTATCGCATGGGTAAAGCTCTCCTTTTACCCCTACAATCAAGTAGTCTCCTGCCTTACCTTTCATTATACCTTCTAAGGTTTCGACATAGAATTCGTCACTTATCTTTTTAGCTGAGATAGGGATTGGCTTCTTTACATAGTATTGAAAACCTTCCATATTAATAGTGGAGTTGCTTTTATATACCATATTAAATCCTCCCCGAAATACATAATGAAGTCAACCACTTAGCTAGTTTAATCTAGCTTTTTTATACAATGCCCGTTTTTCTTCTAGGCGGCTTAATTTCCGGCAAGGGACGCATATCTGTAGTAGAGCTTTCTGTTGCTTTTAAATCGTTGAGTTTTCCCAGCTGATTATTGACACTGCTTTGCATAGCTAAAGGCAGCTTACCTAGTGCTATGTTTCGCTGTGTTTGATTCATCCCGCTAAGGTTCCTTGCAATATTAAATGCCTCTGCCTCGCTGAGTTTCTCTATACTGTCAAAATCTAATGCAGCAGCCTTTTCAGTTTGCTCATTATCTTTAGCCTCAGGCCTGCCATTCTCGTTAGATTTTTGAGGTCGTTCTACCTGTCCCTGTGACTGCATCTGCATCGCCATTTGCTGTTGCTGCATTACCATCTGCGTTTCAAATGCGTATAGTTGCATCATTCTTTCTTTCTGCATTTTTTTAATTAGCTCCTCCTGTAGCTTTTTCTCTACTTTCGCAGTGTCTAGTCCGAGCATTTTGTAAACTTCGTCGTCAGGAAGCTTTCCTGCAGCGTTTAGATTTATGATTAATTGTTTCTGTTGAACATCGTCCTGCATTTTCAAATCACTTAGTTTGGCGTTTATCAGAAATTTATCATCTTCTTCCGAACGCCAGTCTCCACGCAACTCGGCCATTTTTTTAATTACGAAGTTATTCATGAAATCTTCTAGCGATAATCTGTATGTAACGAACTGATTTTCTAGAATTCTCAAGGCGATAGAGCTGCCAGAGTAACTGATCCCACCAAAAATGAACTCTCTAGGCACTCCCATGCCCGCTAGAATTTCACCCTGTATCTGCTCTATTTCTGGTGTCAAAAGCAACGCTCTGCCCTGACCACCTAAATTCAAAACGTCAACCGGTATAGGAGATACTACCTTATAGTTGGGGTCTTTTTGAGATTGTTTTAGCTGCTCGCCAAATGCTCTTGCTACGTCAGCCCAGCCTTCAATAGGATTGTAAGATTCAGTAGGATTTAAGTAATAAATCCTAAAAGGTACTATATGCTCCCGTGCGATTGCTTCTTGAGCCTGCCTTAGAACGTTCCTGTACATCAACAATTTTAGGACGTTTAGTACTGTAGGGGTGCCCCACACTGAGCCATCCCCACTCTCAGAGGGTCTGGAAAAGTGGTACACATTATTTTCATTTAGAACTACAGCTTTGTTTAATCTTACAGCACTTTTTATCACGTCCGGTACTGCATTATATTTAGACGTAGGTTTCCTATCTTTACAGATACGTCTAATGCTTGGAGGGACTTCCCACTTATACGTCTTTTCCTGAGTTAAAGGATCAACGTCAATAACCATCCTGCAAGGATCTAGCCTTGTAAATGCTTTCCACTGTATATCCGCAAGGTTAGGATCTTGGCTAAAATTTGCGAATTCCCCGAAAACAAAGCAATTTCCATATAGCCAGTAGTCTATCCCAATCTCTACTAAAAGTTTACTCATGTTCGCTCTTTCAAAGAATAGCTTTTCATAAAGGAGAAATAGAGGGCTATTTTCCGAGGTATTATTTGGCACCTCTATATCTTCTAAAACTATCTTAGTTACTGGGAATGTGGCTAAAGCATTTATAGCCCCGGCAATGAGAGGGTCGAATTTATAAAAATATCGGCACCATTTTAAAACCTCTACCATTGTCCTGGGGAGTTGCATGTCAGAGAGGTTTAGAAACGGACTAGGGTACGGATCTTGGGCACTTGAATATACAGAAGAGGCAGCTAATTTAACAAGAGTATCGCGCTTCTCTTCATTTAATATAGAAGCCTTTTTAGCCTGGGCTCTCTCATGCTCCCAGTTAGACGACTTTGGAACGTAAACACGAGACCCGTATGAATTAACGCTATATTTATCCATAATGTATGACGCCTCTAACAAGGCATCATAGCTCACCTCCTATCCTAAATAATCTTTTAGCTGACTGTCGTACAGCCTACCCATATCGCTTAGGTATTTGTCTACTCTAATATTATCTACAACACTTTTTATTACTATGTCTTCCATTGTGGGGTTGTCTTTAAAGCCAAGAACTAACAACTCTTTCATTACAATTTCCTTTAAATGCCTGGTTCCTACCAAATTAAGTGATTTTATTGTGGCTAAGTGTATTGCTTTATTGTATTTTTTTAAGGAGTTAATCTCATCATCGTTATCAATCCCCTCAGCCATTAGCTCATTCCATTCCACTAATAAATCTGAAGTTAAAATTTTAAAGAAATCACGCTCTTTCTCATTAGCTGGTTCTGGTAAAATTACCCTGCAATTATTCTCGATCAATATATTCTTTATATACGCATAGACATGCTCAGATAACAAGCTATAGATGTCTACATCGCTTATTTCATAAATAGCCCTAATTGCAAACATAAGTTCGTACGGTTCCAAATTACCTTCTATGAGTTCGAAATCTATGTATTTATTATTAAAAGACCTAGCGACTTTCTCAAACGACAAGAACCCCATAAAAGGGGCGTCTGATACCTGGATTAGCTTAATACACATAATCTTGTTAAATGGGGTTAGCTCTATTTTAGATATATTGAAAGCATCCTCCACATTTTTGATTATTACATCATTATCCCAATCTACCCACTCAGCACCGAACTTGTCTAAAAAAACCTGTTGGTACACTTTCGGATGCACATCGTCCCGGCTAAATAGACCAGTATATTTATTATCCTCGGCTGATTTCTCTAAAGGCGCTGCTCCAATATCCTGAGAATCGTCCAGGTACTTTTCCACCCTACTTAAAAACAGATTTCTAAAGTGATCCTCATTGTCGCCTTTAAACTCTTCAAACGTAGCTTCGGACATCTGCATTGTAATAATTTGCGTCAGTACGCAGCCATTTACTAAAAACAGTACTCTGTCCGGCAAAAAGTAAAGCTTTAAATTATCGTGC
>JBAYBU010000169.1:0-4126 GCA_041669105.1 Bacteroidales bacterium
TACCATCCAAATCCGTTGACGCTCCCACACCTCTAAGCCCTTTTACCAAAATACTGGCATAAGGAATAGAAGAGCCATCTTCGGAAGAAGTTACAGTTCCTGTAACTTTCATCTGTGCCATAGCCATACTGCTACTCGAAATTATCTTAGTGTTTCATGTTTTTTCACACTTTTTGCTTACAGTTTTTTCTTTTGAAGGTTTTTACCAATCTTTTTTATATAAATTATTGATTTTTTGCTAAATCAATTCTCGTTTTTAACTTAAAAAAGAGGCATCCAACTAGACGCCTCTAAAATTCATTATTATAAAAACAGCTGATTACCAGGAATTAATTCCTTCTTGGACCTCTATCGTTATATCTCCCGCCGCCACCACGTCTATCTCTATTTCCGTCTCTACCACCACCTTCTGGTCTAGGCCTTCTTACTGGCTCTACATAACCTTCTGGTTTTTCCAAGAGTGCTTTTCTAGATAATCTCATTTTACCACTTCTAGCATCTAGCTCAAGAAGTTTTACCTCTACAGTATCTCCAACATTTACTACATCCTCTACCTTATCTACTTTGTGCCAATCTAACTCCGAAATATGAAGCAATCCCTCTTTACCTGGTAAAATTTGTACAAACGCACCAAATTCTAGTATTGAGACAACCTTACCTGTATATACGGTGCCCTCTTCTGGCACTGTGGTAATGCCCTCTATCCATGCCAGAGCAGCATCCATGTTCTCTTTATTCTCTCCAAATATCTCTACTACTCCTTTTCCATCTAATTCGGTAACTGTAACAGTAGTCTCAGTGGTTTTTTGAATCTCTTGAATTACTTTTCCTCCAGTACCAATAACTGCCCCAATAAATTCACCTGGAATAGTTATAGAAACAATTCTTGGTGTATGAGGTTTAAGCTCTTCTCTAGGTGCATCCAGAGTTTTCATCATCTCACCCATTATATGAAGGCGGCCCTGTTTGGCCTGCTCCAAGGCTTTTTCAAGGACTTCAAACGGTAGACCATCTACCTTTATGTCCATTTGTGCAGCTGTAATTCCGTCTACAGTGCCTGTTACCTTAAAGTCCATATCTCCGAGATGATCTTCGTCTCCAAGAATATCTGAAAGAATCGCATATCGGCCAACTCCACCTTCGGAGATAAGCCCCATTGCAATACCCGATACTGGTTTTTTAATCTTAATCCCAGCATCCATAAGTGCAAGCGTACCCGAACAAACAGTAGCCATAGAAGAGGAACCATTAGATTCCAAAATATCTGAAACTACTCTCACTGCATAAGGATTATCTTCTCCCAAAGGGACTACATTTTTAAGAGCTCTATAGGCAAGGTTACCATGACCTATCTCGCGACGGCCTGTACCTCTGTATGGCCTAGCATCTCCAGTAGAGAAAGGAAGGAAGTTGTAATGAAGCACAAATGCCTCCGACCCCTCTACCAAAACCTCATCTACAGATTTCATATCTAAACGAGTGCCGAGTGTTACCGTTGTAAGGGCCTGAGTCTCTCCTCTAGTAAATATTGCAGAACCATGTGTGGCTGGTAAGTAATCTACTTCGCACCAGATAGGTCTTATCTCTGTAGTAGAGCGGCCATCTAGTCTTACTCCCTCGTTTAAAATAAGATTTCTCATTGCCTCCTTCTCTACATTATGATAGTAACGCACTATCATACCACTCTTCTCCTCTCTCTCTTCTTCTGGAATTGTAGCTATAAACTCCTCTTTAAGAGCTTCGAAGGCGTCTGTACGCTCTTGCTTGGCACTTGGATTTTTAGCAATGTTATAACATTTATCGTAACAGTAGTTGTGAACAGCCTCACGCAATTGCTCATCATTTGTTTCGTGGCAATATTCACGTTTAACTGTTTTACCAACCTCTTCCATAAGTTCTATCTGAACTTGGCAGTGAGTTTTAATCTCTTCATGTGCAAATTTAATTGTCTCCAACATTTCGGCTTCACTTATCTCTTTAAATTCGCCTTCTACCATCATTATATTATCTAGCGTCCCAGCTACCATAATATCTATATCAGAAAGTTTAAGCTCTTCAAAAGTGGGGTCGATTACTAACTTGCCATCCAATCTTGCAACACGTACCTCAGAAATAGGCCCATTAAAAGGGATATCACTTACTGCAAGAGCAGCAGAAGCTGCCAAACCTGCTAACGCATCGGGCTTAATCTCTTTATCGGCAGAAATCAAGTTTACGTTTACAAATACATCTGCATGGTAGTCTTCTGGGAAAAGTGGGCGTAAGGCTCTGTCAATTAGACGAGAGACTAAAATTTCGGAATCATTTGGACGTCCCTCCCTTTTAAGGAATCCTCCAGGATATCTGCCTGCAGAGGCATATTTCTCTTTGTAATCTACAGAGAGAGGCATAAAATCTGTACCCTCTCTAGCCTCTTTTGCAGCAACTACTGTAGCAAGCAACATGGTTTTTCCCATCTTTACCACTACAGATCCATCGGCCTGTTTAGCTAATTTACCCGTTTCGATCTCAATTTCTCTACCATCTCTAAGTTGGATGGTTTTCTTAATTATATTCATATAAAACTAAATGCAACCCGACTCTCCCTATGAGAGTTTATTAATAATACTAATTCCGCAATACCCTCGGCCCCGGGGTGCGCTTGTTTGACCAAAGGTATCTTATCAAAATAAGTCTGTACAAATATAATCAGATTAACTGATGATAATCTATCTTTTAGAAAAAAAGGTGCCATTGGCACCTTTAATCTTGTTTTTGCTTTATCTACGAAGGTTAAGAGCCTTCAATATTTCTCTATATCTCTCAATCTCTGTCTCTTTTAAATAATCTAAAAGACGACGCCTTTTTCCTACCAGTTTAAGCAAAGATCTTTGCGTTGCATAATCTTTTTTGTTGCTTTTTAAATGATTGGTCAAATGAGCGATACGGTATGAAAATAAAGCTACCTGACTCTCTGCCGAGCCGGTATCTGCATTAGACTTTCCGTATTTTTCGAAAATCTCTTGCTTTTTTTCTTTTACAAGATAAGTTGCCATTGTACTAAGCAATTGATATTTTATTATTTCCCAAAATTGGGAGTGCAAAGTTATGGAATATTTTTGACTACGCAAGTAATTTCTTTAATTTTGGCATTTATTAGCTTCTACGTATAATCCTTTTGTATGTCGGCAGAAAAAATTATTAACCATCCTATTATAGGAGAGTATAAAATTGTGAGAAAACACCAATCGCGAGGGATACGGATATCAGTTCATAGGTCAAAAGGAGTTCAAATTACAATCCCTGCTTTTGCCTCTTACCAGCAAGCCTCCCAATTTCTCGAATCCAAATTAGATTGGGTCTGTAACTCTTTAAAAAAGCAAAAAGAGAGAGCAGAGAAACAGAATCTTCTATTAGAGGAAGATGGAGCTACTATTGAGTTAATCAATGGCAAAATCATTCTTTCAAAGATAGCTCATCTCCCGATTACTCCTCTCAAACATAAAACTTCTACAACTCCTCCTCTCCTATTTACTTTTCCAGAAGAAGAAACTCCTACAACAACTCCTCCCAAACATAAAACTCATAAAATCACTATAACCACAAGCAAATTGGCAAAAAATGGAGGTGAATTACGTGCTATATCCTATCCAGCAGATGCTCCTAAAAAACTATTAATTGCAGCAATAACTTTAGCAATAAGGCGTTCGGCAGCAGAATACCTTCCAGAAAGAGCTCAACTCCTTGCAACTAAATATGGGTTTAAATACAACAAATTATCTCTTAAGAACAATAAATCTAACTGGGGGAGCTGCTCTTCTAAGAACAACATTAATCTCAATATACACTTAATGAGACTTCCCTCGGAATTATGCGACTATGTAATTTTACATGAATTAGCCCATCTTAAACACCGTAATCACGGCAAAGAGTTTCATAACTATCTAAACTCACTTTGCAACGGCCGCGAAAAAGAACTCTCTAAGACGCTAAAAGAATTTAGCCCAACTCTTCTATTAAGAAAGGCCAATGAAAATTAATTCCATTAGCCTTTTTTAATAGGTAAAATCTCTATTCTTGCTTAGAGTTACTCTTATTTTACAAGAGCACTTATTCTTTGAAAAAATGCGTCTACTCCTGTAAGTAA
>JBAYBU010000170.1:0-4088 GCA_041669105.1 Bacteroidales bacterium
AAAAAAGTGCTCTTTTGTTTAAAGCACAAGGGATCATATCTCAAATATTGGTAAAAAATGGAAGTTATGTTAAAAAGGATCAAAAAGTGGCAATGCTTGATTCTAACCCAGCCCAATTGAAACTATTACAAGCTCAAGAGAGAATGGAAAAGGCCAATCTTGATTTTGCAGATAAACTTATTGGGTATGGCTATGGACGAGATACAGCCTCGGTTCCTGCCGATTTACTGAGGGTTATAAAGATACAATCTGGCTATAACCAAACGGTAAATGATTTAAGACAAGCACAAGAAGATTTGGAAAACACCATATTACGAGCCCCTTTTTCGGGCAAAATTGCAAATATTGAAGGTAGAGCGTATGAACCTAACTCGGGTGAATTTTGCACTCTTATAGATGACTCTAAATTTGAGGTTGAGTTCTCTTTACTAGAATCGGAATTAACTTTTATTAGAACTGGTAATACTGTAAAAGTCTCCTCTTTTAGCGAGCCTACTCTTTTCTACCAGGGCTTGGTTACTCAAATAAACCCAGTAGTTGACGATAAGGGGCAGATAAAAGTGATGGCTCAGGTAAACAATAGTAGCGGTAAATTGATGGAGGGGATGAATGTAAAGGTGATTGCTCAAAGTTTATTGCATGGCCATTTAGTGGTTCCTAAAAGTGCTGTTGTTATGAGAGATAATTTTGATGTCCTTTTTAGGTTAGATGCAACTACAGGCAAAGCCATGTGGACATACGTAAATGTATTGATGACTAATACCGAGTCTCACTCGGTGGTTGCAAACAAAGAGAAGAATGCCACTTTAGATGAGGGCGATATTATTATTGTTGCTGGTAACCTCAATTTGGCCGATGGGTCTAATGTAGAGATTAAAGAGTAGAGATTATGATAGGTAAACTCATAGAGAGGCCCATTGCTGTAACTATGTCTATTATAGCTGTTCTGGTGCTAGGTGCTGTGGCAGTTGGCATGTTACCAGTATCGCTCATGCCAGAGGTAGATATTCCTCAAATAACAGTTCAGGTGAGTGCTCCAGGTTATTCTGCAAGAGAAGTTGATAATTCTATTCTTAAAAATTTAAAAAATCAATTAAGGCAGGTTTCATCGCTCAAAGAGCTTACAAGCAAAGCCAATAACAACTCCGGAGTAATATTTATGGAGTTTGAACATGGTGCCGATATCCATTTTATTTTTATTGATGTAAATGAAAAGATAGATAAGGCTGTGAGTTCTTTGCCTAAGGAGATAGAGCGCCCTAAGGTTGTAAGGGCCAGTGCTACTGATATACCCTCGTTCTTTATCAATATGACTACAGAGAGCGCAGAGGAATCTAAATTTATGGAACTAAGTAGGTTTGCTTCTGATGTAATTGCTAAGAGGCTAGAACAGGTACCAGAGATAGCTCTTGTAGATGTGAGTGGTTTATTGTTACCCGAACTTATGATCACTCCATTTGTAAATAAAAACCTTGCGCTGGGTATTACAGATGATATACTTATTAGCGCAATAAACAGTAATAACCAATCGTTAGGTAATATAACTATTAAGGATGGTCACTACCAGTGGGATATAAGATTTATGTCTGAAATTAGGACAAAAGAAGATATTGAGGAGATTAATCTTAACATTAATGGTAGAGTCTTTAAATTTAAAGAGCTTGCAGCTGTAAAAGAGCAGCCAAGAGCAATTGAGGGACTAGCCCGTTCAGATGGCAAGAGTGCTGTGAGCATGGCAGTAATCAAACAGTCCGACGCAAAAATGGCTGCTTTAAAAGCCTCTTTAGAAGAGCTCACAGAGACCTTTAGTAAAGAGTACCCTCAGGTGCAGTTTAAAGTTACAAGAGATCAAACTAAACTACTAGATTATTCTATTGCCAATCTTAGAAATAATATTCTACTGGGGGCTTTTTTGGCCTGTTTGGTTATTTTTCTATTTATGCAGGATTTTCGTTCGCCTCTTTTAATTACGATTACAATTCCTCTATCTCTTATTGTCTCTCTTCTTCTTTTTTTTATAGTTGGAATTTCAATTAACATCATTTCACTCTCGGGTCTTATTTTGGGTATTGGTATGATGGTAGATAACTCTATTATTGTAATTGACAATATCACTCAATTTAAGGAGAGGGGCCATGTTCTGAAAGAGTCTGTAGTAAAAGGGGTAACAGAGGTATTTGCGCCAATGTTAAGTTCTGTTTTAACAACATGTTCGGTCTTTTTGCCGCTAATTTTTTTAAGTGGTATTGCCGGTTCTCTTTTTTATGACCAGGCTATGGCAGTTACAATTGGACTTTTTTCTTCTCTAGCTGTAGCTGTATTGGTAATTCCTGTCTACTACTACCTCTTCTATAAAAAAACTGGGGGTCCTGTACAAAACAGGTTTTTGTCTAAGCTTCATCCGTTTGATTATCTCTCTTTATATGAGAAGGGGTTAAAATGGGTTTTTAGGCATCAAAAATTGGTATGGACTATTTTTATAATGATTATTCCTGCAGCCTTTTTACTGTACCGAGTTATAGATAAATCTAAGCTCCCAGTAGTAACGCATGACGATACTATCCTCTATATAGATTGGAACTTACCACTGAATGTTCAAGAGAACGACTTTAGAGTAGAGAGAGTATCAAAAGAGGCTGTGAATTTAATTTCTCACAGAAGCACATATATTGCCTCACAGCAATTTATTCTCTCGCACACTCCAGAATTAACTGCATCAGAAGCTATTGTCTATATTCAATCGAAAGACGCTAAAGAGTTAGAAGAGATAGAAAAAATTATATCGGAGTCTATTGTGCAAAATTATCCCGAGGCTACATTTCATTTTTCTCTTGCCGATAACATCTTTAATATGATATTTTCTGATAAGAGCTATAATTTAACGGCTAAGATTATTGGCAAAGAGAATCAGCCACCTAATCCCGACAAATTAAATATTTTTTTGGAAAAGGTCTATAAAGAGATGCCTTTTTTATATGTAGAGCCAGTATTGTGGCAAGAGCAAATTTTATTGGTTACCCGCCCAGAGATGCTCTCTTTGTATGATGTGAGCCATAATGCAATACATTCTGTCATTAAAAGTGCTACAAGAGAAAATAGACTCTTTTCTATAAGCCACGGTACCTATTCTGTACCTATTATGATGGGAGATGAGGTGGAGTTTACTAGTGATATCTCTTCTCTTACAGTTAAAGGGGCTGGTGGTGTAGATATTCCTCTTAATTTGGTTCTTAAAGAGAGCCGAGTACGCGACTTCAAAAACATAATCTCTGGGAGAGAGGGAGATTATTACCCTCTTAATTTGCAAGTAGAAGACAAAGAGATAAAGCAAGTTATGGCAAAAATTAGCTCTTTGGCAAAAGAAGATGCCAATTTTGATGTGATCTATGGTGGAAGTTATTTTGCCAATAGAGAGTTGATAAAAGAGCTACTTGTTATTCTTTCTATTGCACTTTTATTACTCTTTTTTATTCTTGCTGCACAGTTTGAATCTTTGATACAGCCACTTATAATTATCTCTGAAGTTTCGGTAGATATTTTTGGAGCAATGGTGTTCTTGTGGGTGTTTGGATCGGGTTTGAACCTAATGTCTATGATAGGGATTGTAGTTATGAGTGGAATCGTTATTAACGACTCAATTTTAAAGGTAGATACCATAAACAGACTTAGAAAAGAGGGTTACTCTTTGTTAAGAGCAGTAATGACGGGTGGATCAAGAAGATTAAAGCCAATTATTATGACTAGCCTAACAACTATATTAGCTATAGCACCATTCCTTATAAGAGGCGATATGGGCTCCGATCTACAATATCCGCTTTCACTTGCTTTAATTGGGGGAATGATAATGGGTACCATTATGAGTATCTTCTTTATACCTCTATTCTATTACAATATTTATAAAACGAGAAAGTAATGAGGCTACCATCTTTTTCTGTAATACTTATATTTATTGTTTTAGTTATTGTTGGGGCAGGGTTAACCCCACTATTGAGCCTTCAGTATAAACCTACTGAAAAAGGTAGGAGTATGTCTATTTCTTATGGCTGGCAGGGAGCCTCTGCAAGGGTAATAGAGGCCGAGGTAACTTC
>JBAYBU010000171.1:0-4088 GCA_041669105.1 Bacteroidales bacterium
CCTATACCAAGCGCTATCATAAATGAGAAGCTACTCATACTCATGGCTATTTGATGAGATGCCAAATCAACCTCGCCAAGCCAGCCAACCATAATGGCACTCAAACTGAATGCTGTTATCTCTACCAAGTTTTGAAATGAGAGAGGAATAGAGGTCTTTAACACTTTAGACATAAGCGATATGTTTATAAGAGGAGAGGTAAAAAGATTAATATATTTTTTGTAGCAATCTAACTTTACAAAGAGAAGTGAAAACAGAATTAACATAAGTACTCTGCTTATAAGAGTTGCTGTAGCCGCACCTCTCACTCCCATTGCTTCAAAACCAAAATGGCCATAAATAAGCACCCAATTAAGAAAAATATTAATAAGATTGGCAAATAGGGTAATGTACATTGCATACTTAGTAATACCTATTCCTTCGGAAAATTGTCTTAAACCAAAAAATAGAAGGAATGGAATAAAAGAGAAGAGCAAAATATTGTAATACTCTCTACCATAAAAAACTACGTGCTCTGTTTGCCCCATCTTATTCATTAGCCCACCTACGGCAATCATAACTCCAGTTAATAAGAAGGCAACAACAGTATTTAAGACGAGTGAGTTTTTTAGTAAAGAGGAGACTTTTTGATGCTCTCCTTTTCCAAAGCTCTGCCCTACATGAGGAGTTAACCCTTGAGTAAAGCCAATACCAAACACCATCCCTAGTATAAAGATAGAATTTGCAAAAGAGACCGAGGCGAGTTGAGCAGTACCAAGTTGCCCCACCATTATATTATCGGCCAGTTGTACAGTAACTTGCCCTGCCTGAGTTAGCATAACAGGCAGTGCCATAATTAGATTTCTTTTGTAAAATGGCAGGTACTCTTTAAAGTTCATCTTGCAAATATAATGCAGTTTAACTGATTTTTGATAATAGAAATGATTTGGTTAAATTTGTTGTTATATAATAGAGAAAATATGCCGTTAGATTATATTGAAAGGGCCAAGCTGTGGCTCTCTAATAGTTTTGATAATGAGACTATTGCAGCTGTAAGTAGAATGTTATCAGACAATTCTAAAGAGCTTGAAGATGCATTCTATAAAAATTTAGAATTTGGAACAGGTGGGCTAAGAGGGGTGATGGGTGTTGGTACAAATAGGATTAATAAATATACTGTAGGGATGGCTACTCAAGGTTTTGCTAACTACCTACTAAAGTCTCACTCCAATAGAGAGAATCTTTCGGTAGCTATCGCCTTTGATAACAGAAATAAAAGTCCTTTTTTTGCAAAAATAACTGCAGAGGTTTTTGCAGCCAATGGTTTCAAAGTTTATCTTTTTGACCAGTTACGCCCAACTCCAGAATTAAGCTTTGCCATAAGACATTACAAATGTGTTGGCGGAGTTGTGATAACAGCATCACATAACCCAAAAGAGTACAATGGATATAAAGTTTACTGGGAAGATGGAGCTCAGGTGACTGCACCTCATGACAAAAAAATAATTGAAGAGGTTTTAAAAGTAAAAAACCCTTCGCTAGTAAAATTCGAAGGAAATAACGGTAGTATAGAGACTTTAGGAAGAGAGACAGACGAGGCTTATTTAAATGCTATTCTCTCCTTGACACTATCTAAAGAACTTGTTTCTAAAGATAATGATCTAAAAATAGTATATACTCCTTTGCATGGAACAGGTGTTAAAATAGTTCCAGAAGCTCTTAAAAGAGCAGGTTTCAATAATATTATAAATGTTCCCGAGCAGGATATTACCGATGGAAATTTTCCAACAGTAGAATTTCCTAATCCAGAGGAGCCAGGGGCTCTTAAAATGGCTATTGAAAAGGCCAGAGAAACAGGTGCTCATATTGTTATGGCTACCGATCCTGATGCAGATAGGATAGGTATTGCAGTTAGAGACAAATCTGGTAAAATAATCTTGATTAATGGGAACCAGATGGCATCTCTTTTAACTTATTATATTCTAGAGAGAAGAAAAGAGAAGGGCATTTTGAAACACCAAAATGGTAAGTTAGGGTATATGGTTAAGACCATTGTCACAACAGACCTTATGAAGTCTATTTGTGACAGTTACGAGATAGATCTTTTTAATGTACTAACTGGCTTTAAATTTATTGCACAGGTAGTAAGGGAGCAAGAGGGTAAGCGTTACTTTATTGCAGGTGGCGAGGAGAGTTACGGATTTAATGTAGGTGAGTTTGTAAGAGACAAAGATGCAGTTATCTCTTGCTGTTTTGTTGCAGAGGCAGCCATATGGGCGAAATCTAAGGGAGTTACCCTTTATGAATTATTATTAGAAATTTACGTGAAATTCGGATTTTATAAAGAAGATCTTTTTTCTATAACTAAGAAGGGAAAAAATGGAGTAGAACAGATAAAGAAGATGATGCAAAAACTTAGAGATACTCCACCACAAAAATTAGATGGCTCTAGGGTAGTTCTAGTTCACGACTATTTAAAATCAGAAACTATAGACACTGTGAGTGATCTTAGATACAATATAACTTTACCTAAATCTAACGTAATACAATTTGTTTGCAGTGATAATACCATTGTCTCTGTGAGGCCTTCTGGAACAGAACCTAAAATTAAGTTTTATTTTGGAGTTAAAACAACTATTAACTCTGTAAATGAATTTGAAAATGCCAACAAGAAGTTAGAAGAAAAGTTAGAGAGACTCATTATTCAAATGTCTTCATTATAAGGTAATTGATTAATATGTTACTCTGTTAAAGATAAACAATCCAATAAGCTAATTCCAAAAATGATAAATAGTACGCTAAGAAAATTCAAATCTTATGGGTTTGCTTCTCTTATAATATGCCTCTTTTTACTATTCTCCACTAATCATTATGCTTTGGCACAAGATAAAGCTAATGGTGTAAATTCATCTGCAGCTATAGATGCTCTACTGCTAAAAATGAGTACCAGAGAAAAAATTGCTCAACTCTTTATTGTCGCTTTTTCCTCTGATATGAAAGACAAAAGCACAATTGAAGCATTAAATCTTATTAAAAATGAGAAAATTGGGGGAGTAATAGTAATGAATACTCCACTTACTCCCGGAGCAGAGATGATTAATTATTTGCAATCGAATTCAAAAATTCCACTGCTTGTAACTTTAGATGGGGAGTGGGGAGCCTCTATGAGGTTCGACTCTGTGGTGGCGTTCCCACGACAAATGCAGTTGGGAGCTTTGCAAAGTGATTCTCTTATTTTTAAATTGGGATATGCAGTAGGAGAACAGACTAAACGATTGGGAATTGATGTTAACTTTGCTCCGTCTATTGATGTAAACAATAATCCGGCTAATCCTGTAATTAACACTCGCTCTTTTGGAGAAGATAAATATCTTGTTGCAAAATATGGATTGGCCTATATGAGGGGAATGCAAGAGGCAGGAGTGCCTGGCTCTGCAAAACATTTTCCTGGCCATGGCGACACCGATACCGATTCTCACCTTTCTCTTCCATTAATCTCATTTTCCAAAGAGAGGATAGATTCATTGGAGCTATACCCTTTTAGAAAACTGATTGAAGCGGGTGTAGATATGGTTATGGTGGGTCATTTGCAAATACCCTCTTTGGATAGCTCGGGGCGGCCTAGCTCTATTTCACACCCTATAGTAACAGATTTGCTGCGCAGAGAGTTAGAGTATAATGGTCTTATAATTACCGATGCTCTTAATATGAAAGGTGTGGCAACTTTTATGGTACCAGAATTTTTGCCTTTAGAGGCATATAAAGCGGGGAGTGATCTTATACTTATGCCAGAGAATGTAAAGGAGGCTATCAATATAATGGAAAAGGCAGTAGAGAGAGAAGAGATATCTATACATAGTCTTAATATTAGAGCAAAAAAAATGCTTATGCTCAAGATGAAACTCGGCATTCTCCCTTATAGAGATGCTGTCTCTACTAATAAATTATATGAAGATCTTAATAAAGAGGAGTACAATTCATTAATTACAAAAATTGCAGAGAATAGTATTACTCTTTTAGAGAATAGAGATAACAATTTGCCTATTTTAAATTTAACTAATCAAAACATTGGCTATCTATCGCTTGGGGGAGATAAAAATGCAAAAGAG
>JBAYBU010000172.1:0-4075 GCA_041669105.1 Bacteroidales bacterium
CAACTTCTTATGCTTAGTCTAGCCATGATTGCACTATTTTTCTTCATTTATGCCATCACAGCTATTATAGGCCGAGTTTTAAAATTTAACAGAGAAGATAATATTACTGCTCTGTTTTGCGGATCTAAAAAATCGCTTGTGCATGGAACTGTCATGGCCAAAATCCTCTTTCCAGGATTTCCAGGGATAGGCCTTATATTGCTTCCACTTATGATTTTTCACACTCTCCAGCTCGTAGCTACCAGCATTATCGCCCAACGAAAACTCTCTCAAAGCTTTTAAAAGCTTTGAGAGAGTTTTGGGCTAGAAATGATAGACATACGCATTGGTGTCAGACTTCTTAAAGCCAGCTTTTATATAGAGTTTGTTCGCATTAACCCTTGTTGGCCTAGAGGTTAATCTAATATCTTGGGCGCCTATAGAACGGCAATGCTCAATAGCAAAAGTAATTAGTTCTCGGCCGATACCCTTACCACGGTAATCAACATCTACCACAACATCTTCTATCCACAATCTCTTGCCAGATGGAATCTCATATGTTGCAATTGTCATAGTTCCCACAATTTGAGAATTAGCAAGTTGTGCAATAAATAGTTGGCTATTGGCTGAATTCAACAGCTTAACAAATTGCTCTTTAGATGGCAACTGCTCTTGATTTACAAGTTGAATCATCAACTCCCTCACAGCAACAAAGCACTCTTGCTCAAACTCCTTAACTCTACTAATTTTAATTTGCTCTAACATATTACCTCTCTTTATATTGAAACTAGTTCAAAGTTACACAAAACCAGCAAAAGAAACTCTCTCAAAGCGTTTAAACGCTTTGAGAGAGTTTCGTGCAAGGCCTTTTAGTACAGGGTTTTGAGTGCTAGAGGTTATTGTCTATTAGTAATTTTAGTTCTCTTGTGCATATCCATATTTATAGCGGTGGCTATATTTGTAACGGCTGTGGTCTTTGCCTGTGGTTTGGTTTAGAACTATGCCTACGTTTTTGAGGCGTTGATCTTGGGCAAGGTTGTTTATGAAATCAATGGTGTCTTTCTCTGAGTAGTTTTCGCGTACTACATAAATGGTAGCGTGGGCATAGGGGGCAATCAAAAATGTATCTGAGACCACGCCAACAGGGGCACTATCTACTAGAACATAATCAAATTCATCTTTTACCAAGCTAAGAAGCTCACCAAACTTCTCGTTGGAAAGAAGCTCGTTTGGGTTAGGAGGTATAGTACCAGATTGCATTGTGTAGAGATTCCCCTCTACCAACTCCAATATTTCATTATAGTCTTGGACCAAACCAGCCAAATAGGAGCTTAGCCCTACAGCCCTTTTTGGTACGCCTAAAGCGCTTCCAACCTGTGGGTTGCGTAAATCTCCCCCAATAATTAGCACTTTTTTGTCCATTTGAGCTAGACTTTGTGCCAAGTTTACACTCACAAAAGTTTTTCCCTCCTTTGGTATTGTGCTAGTAACAAGAATAATATTCTCGGCTCGCTCGCTAGTCATAAAGAGCAAGTTGTTCCTCATAGTACGGAACATCTCCGAAATTATAGAGTTGTCATTTGGCTTTACTACAAGCGATTGCCTACCAACAATGTCACTAACTTGTGCAATATCTCCCACTACGCTAATATTAACCAACCCCTCTAGCTCTTTCATACCCGTTATTTTAGTTTGAAAGAACTCTATCAAAAACAACAATAGTGCAGGTATTGTAAGGCCAACTAATAAGAATAAAAATAAAATGAGACTTTTACGCGGAGCAACAGCTCTCTCTCCAGAGTATGGTTTAGTAATTATTTTTGCCTTTGGTGCAATAACTGCTTGAGCCAAATTAACCTCCTCTCTTTTTTTGAGCATATGCACAAACAGGCTACTCTTAATTTTTTGCTCCCTCGCAATATTTGTAAACTGCCTCTCTAGAGTTGGCATATTGCCTATTTTGGCACCAGTAATATTACTCTCTTTCTCAAGATTATCTAGAGCTAACTCCCATACCTTTATTTCGTTAGAGATAGCTAGCACTATATTTTGATTCAAATTGCTCACCTGCTGTTTTATCTGCTTAAGAGACGGATTATCTGTAGAAGTACTAGCTTCTATACGCTCTTTATTGACTAGCAGAGTGTTATACTCTCCTATAAGCTCAAGCAAACTAAGATCTTTTATGCCCAGCTTAGGAACAATTTTCTTACTGTTGGCTGGGTTTTTAATAAAACTCTCTATAAAATGGACTAAATTTAGCTGCGTCTCTAGCTCCAGACGGCGCCTTTCGTAAGTTTCACCTCGGCGTACATAAAAACCTACCTGAGTCTCAATATCGGCAACATTATATTTACGTCGAAAGCTCTCTACTTGCCCGTCTACCTCGCCCAACTCAGTTGCAACATCTTTTATCCTCTCGTTTATAAAAAGAGAGCTGTTGTAGGCCACAATGTTTTTATCTATGGCCGCATCGCTGTTATACTCACTAATTAACGCAGTAATAAAGTCCTGCCCTTTCTCCCTATTTTCCGTCTTTAAAACCATATAGAGTAAAGTGGACCTCCTTTCGCTGTTGTCTACCTCCAAATTTTGAATATATCTACGAGCAACGCTCATTACATCTGATATCGAGACCTTTAACGGCTCACTGCCAAAGTGTACATTCCCCTTGGATACGTAAAACTTGCCTATCTCTAACTCTATATATGCAGGCAGAGTTTTTATTTTTACCAGCTTTTCTCTCTTTTGGCTCTGCAAAAAATAGGTTGCTTCTACGTTAAAGCCAGACTCGCTTTTGACGAATATAAAATTTACAGGCCTAGGGATATCCTCGGCGCCAACCCCCTTTGCCCTTACATAAATTGGGCTTTTTTTGTAGAGGTCGGGAGTGTATAGGCCGAGGCTATTTTTGCGGCGGTAGGTTGTATTTAGCTCTAGCGAAGCTACTACGCGCGTAGCCAAATCCAGAGATTTAATGGTGCCAATTTCGTTGTCTCTGTTGCTTTTGCCCGTTGTATAGTTGCCCATGCCCTTCAATAAAAACTGCTCTTCTGGAGAACTATGCTGCACCCGCACCAAAATACTCGCTTTGCTCTCATATATTAGAGGCCGAGTTTTTAAATAAAAAGCGCCAATTGCCAACAATACAAATGCAGAGATTGCAAACAGATACCATTTAGATAAAAACAGACAGACCAATTCACGCACATCTACCCTAGACGAATGGCCCTTCATAGAGGCATACTGCTCTTTATCATTCTCCTTTAGACTGCCTATCTTAATTTCCAATGCACTGTTAATTTAAACCAACTACAAAAGTACAATAAAGAAAACTCTCTCAAAGCTTTTAAAAGCTTTGAGAGAGTTTTCTTTATTATTGTATTAAAATATCGAGTACTATGTTCCTAAATGCTAAAATAAATAAAAAGGACGAAACAGTAATATCGCTTATAATTAATACATTTAAGGCTCTAACGCTTTTGACATGACTGTTAAAAACTACAAGCGCCAATCGCATTAAAAATTGGAAACTAAAAAAACAAAATAGCTGTAACGAATTCTTATTTAACTCAGTTGCTATTTCTAGATCTCCTTTAATGATACTATTAAGCGCTCTTGTTACTCCACAAGTAGGACAAGAGACTCCATATTTTTGCTCGTAGTAGCAGCTTACTGAGTTCTTTGAATTTGGAAAAATTAAGCAGGAATAGATAATAACAAATCCGAACACTCCTGCCAATGCTACATTAATTGTTTTATAAATTAATTGTGCCCTCAAGATTAAAGATTACCTAGTGTGTTTATTTGCCATAAAGCAATAAGACCAGCAAGTACAGAGAGTACTATTCCTGCTACTGCCATTCCAATCCCAGCCTTTGCTTTCTGAGACATGTTTACTCCAATTATTCCACAAACGGTACCTGCTATGCCAGCATAAATAGCATAAGCGCCAAAGCAAGGAATAAAGCAAAAAATAAATCCAAGAATTCCAATAATCAACGATAACACACTAAATACAGTGTGCATGTTATTAGCATTTTGATCTTCCATTTTGTTTAAGTTATTAATAGGTTAAAAAATTAAGTGAAGTTTA
>JBAYBU010000173.1:0-3984 GCA_041669105.1 Bacteroidales bacterium
AATGGACGAAGTTATTTTTGAGGAGTTTAAAGGAACAGGTAATATGGAGTTGCAACTAGATAGAAAGCTTTCTAATAAACGAATATTCCCTGCTGTAGACGTTACCTTGAGTAGTACTAGAAGAGAAGATCTTCTTTTTGATAAAGAGGAGTTAAACAGGATCTGGATCTTAAGAAACTATTTAGCCGATATGAACTCTGTAGAGGCAATGGAGTTTATGAAAACTCGTCTTTTAAGAACAGAGAATAATCTTGAGTTTCTGTTTTCTATGAATGGAGAATAACTGTTTTTTGTAACGCTTAAAAACAACTTTTTTAATGGGAGTATGCTATAAACCAAATAGGTGAAGCGTTACTCCCATTGTTATTCCTACAATCATGTTAATGGCTTTTGCTATTATAAAGCTTTTTTTACTTTCGGCCAGGAGTGGCAAGGCAGTATGCCCATCTTGTACAATTGAGCTTGCAAACAACACACTAAAAGGGATTATTCCTCCTGCGAACAGCGTTATAAAAATCATATGTGGCCCCGATTCGGGAATTAGCCCAATAACCGCAGCTAGAAGGATCATAACAAACATGTTCCTAGCAATCCATTGGTCAAAATGAAGGAATTGCATTCCAAAGTGAATTACTAGTAAAGCTCCAAATGTCCATAAAAATATAGACTTTAGGTGTTTGCGAATCACATGATTCCAGATATGTTCTTTTATAAAGTGGTCGTTCGATTTGAGAGTAAGCAGTAGTGTCACTATACTCAAACCTGCAAAAAGAAGATTTATCCATCTTTCACTAAAAACATCAAACACTCCATGGGCGTGCTCGACACCATCGTTTACAACGTGGTCATGTTCTAGTAGGCCTAGTACTACTGCTGCAATAAACAGAGCTATCCCTAAAAGTATAAAAGTACGTTCTTTAGAGATATTCTTGAGGTTGGTAGATGTTTTATTTCCAAAAATTGAGTCTGATTCTTGCTGGTGAGAACTACAGCAATCCTCGTGAATTTTATAATGGTTGGGGGTAAAAGGGGCTATCTCTTTTTTAACCAATTTATCTACAATAATCCCAACAATAACTCCAGTAGCAAAAAGAGCTAAAAATAAAATAATTGCTGTTTTGGGAATTAGGGCAAGGATTATAAACGCCTCGTCTCCAGAAGAGGCGATCATCATTGCCACCAATGCTCCAAAGCTCAAAAGTTTGTGAGTGTATAAAGAGACTACTGCAAAACCTCCTATGCATCCAGGGACTATGCCGAGCGTGGCAGCAAGTAAAACTTGTTTAATAGGAGAGTCTTTTAATTTTCTAAAGCTATTTCCACGAGTGTGAATATTGATATATTCTATGAGCATCATCATAATCATCACTAATCCAGTGATAAGTATGCTGTTCTTTAGCGCTTCCAGAATTGCACCCATCTATCTGTTTTTTAAAAGTTACTTTTGTTTCTTAGAAATGTATAGGTCCATTAGTTTATTTGCAGCTGCAAAGGAACTAATCTCTCCACGCAATACTTTGTTTTCATATCCTAAAATGTTTTCTTTGACCGCTTTATTTTCAAAAAAGTGATTTTTAAGATCTTCTTGGATAGTCTCGTACATCCAGAAACGTGATTGTTCTCTTCTCTTTTCTAAATAGTGACCAGTCTCTTGGACTAGTTTAAAATACTCTTCAATTTTCTCTAACACCTCTTCTAATCCTTGCTTTGTTATAGCCGAGGTAGTCAATGCTGTGGGAATCCATCCCGATTCGGTTGGAGGAAATAGATGTAGAGCATTTTTGTATAAAGCTTTTGCCAAAGTGGCTTTTTTTACATTATTACCATCGGCTTTTGTAATTGCTATAAGATCGGACATCTCCATTATCCCTCTTTTTATCCCTTGGAGCTCGTCACCAGCTCCAGCAAGCATAAGAAGAAGAAAAAAATCACTCATTGAGTGTACTGCTGTCTCTGATTGACCAACACCCACGGTCTCAATAAATATAACATCGTAACCTGCTGCCTCACAAAGGATAGTGCTCTCTCTCGTTTTTTGAGCTACCCCGCCTAGCGATCCACTGCTAGGGCTGGGTCTAATAAAAACGTTAGGGTCATTGCAAAGAGTTTCCATTCGTGTTTTATCTCCTAAGATGCTCCCTTTGCTCTTTTCACTGCTTGGGTCAATTGCCAAAACAGCTAACTTGTGCCCTTTTGCAGTTATAAGCCCTCCGAAAGATTCTATAAATGTGCTTTTGCCAGCTCCAGGTACCCCAGTTATTCCTATTCTCATAGATTTTACTGCATGTGTAAGGCAGCGTGTAATAAGTTTTTGTGCCATTATTCTATGGTCACTTCTGGAGCTCTCTACAAGTGTTATGGCTTGGCTAAGAATAGATGTGTCTCCAGCTATTATTCCGTCTATATATTGATCTTCACTAAGAAGCTTAGATCTGTTTTTTTTATAAAAGTTGCTTAAATATGGATTTACAATGGGTGGTTGTTCAATTCCTTGATTTACTTTTAGTGCGCTTTCAAACTCTTTATTTTGCATCTGATTCCTTGAATTATTAAAATTTTTGCTATTGTATGATAAGACCTGAAATTACGAAGTTCATAACTGGTCTTGATGGAGAGTTGGTTAAAAGAGAAATTATATAAGTCTTCTCTCCAATCTCTTGTTTAGTCTCTACTGTTATTTCTATTGCTCCACTTTTGCCAGGTTCAATTTTGTGTGGGTATTTAAAGTTAATGTTTGAATGTTCAGATTCAATTTTATGTATTAGTAGATCTCTCTGCCCAAGGTTGCGAATTTTAAAATTACTCTTGATTTCATTGCCTTTTCTAATCCTTCCAAAATCTAAGCTAGAGGAATTAGCCATTGGCAGAGGCGCATTGTCTTTCTCTTTTTTGGAAAGATTATTAAAATTATCTCTTATAGAGGCATATACTTTCAACTTCTTATTGGTAACCTTTTTACCATTTATTAGAATCTCTACATTGTAAAATGTTTTACCCCAGTCATTAGAGTTAAAGGTATCTAATGTGAAAATAATTTTCTCTTTTTGGCCTGCAGCAATTGTAATTTTATTGGGCTCTACCATTAAACCTTTTGAGAGATTTGAGAAAGTTATCTCTAAGCTCTTATTAGATGTGTTTGCCACTTCTACTGTTTGAGTATAAACATTTCCTTTTGCAATATTTCCAAAGTCTATATATGTTTTACGCAAAGAGAGCCCATTAAAATTTTCTGGGAAGAGCTCTGAGAGTGATTTCATTTTTTCATGCACCACTCCTCTTAATCTCAATATTATTGGCCTTGGTTCTCCAGTTATATAGACGGTAAGTGATTTATCAAAAGGGTAGGGCCCTTGGTCATTTAAAAAAGCTACATCAATTTTGCCACTCTCTCCTGGCATTATGGGTTTCTTTGTCCAATTAGCTTTGGCACATCCACATGAAGAGATTACCGTTTGAATAACGACAGGTTGGTCGGATATGTTTTTAAATGAAAAGCTACAGTGGTGCTGCCCAGAATTTAACATAATATCGCCAAAATCATGTACTGTTTTATTGAACTCTATATTGCTTTGCTGTGAATAAACGAAAGAGCAAAAGGTTAGTGCAATTGTAGTTAGAACTATTTTAATATTTGATAAGCTGCTCATCTCTTCACTAATTGATAAGTTTTAGGAGTTGTTAAACCACACTGTTACGTTTACAAAGATACAATTACTATTTGTTCTATTAAATCAAATTTCTATCTTTGCAGGAATTAAACCAATTTAAAATTTAGTTACAATGGCTTACAAAATTTCAGATGACTGCACAGCTTGTGGAACTTGTGTTGACGAGTGCCCGGTAGAAGCTATAACTCCCGGCGATATTTATGTGATTGATCCAGATATGTGTACAGATTGTGGATCATGTGCTGATGTGTGCCCAGTTAGTGCAATTAGTCCAGAATAATTATCATTAAAATATGATAAAAATGAGGATGGCCAT
>JBAYBU010000174.1:0-3981 GCA_041669105.1 Bacteroidales bacterium
GTGCGGGCAAAGGGACTCGAACCCCCACGCCTCTCGGCACTAGATCCTAAGTCTAGCGCGGCTACCAATTACGCCATGCCCGCTTGCTTTGAGGAGTGCAAAGGTAAAACTTTTTTTTATTCCTGCAATAGTCTTAATCAAAAGATTTAATTATAGCAGCAAAATCTTGTGCCACTAAAGCTGCACCACCAATAAGGCCTCCATCTACATCATCCTTAGAAAAGAGCTCCTTGGCATTAGAAGGTTTACAGCTCCCACCATACAGAATAACAGTATCCTCGGCATATAAAGGGAACTTATTGGCAATTGCTCTTCTTATAAAGGCGTGCATCTCTTCGGCTTGGTCCGATGTAGCAGTTTTACCAGTACCAATAGCCCAAACAGGCTCGTATGCTACCACAACATTTGCAAATTCTACTCCTCTAAGTTTATATAAAACCTCTTTTATTTGGGCAGCAACAACCTCAAAATGTTGTTTAGACTCACGCTCTTCTAATTTCTCTCCTACACAAAAAATTGGTTTCATACCTGCATTTAAAACCAAATTTATCTTCTTAAGTAAAGTTTCGCTACTCTCGCCAAAATATTCTCTTCTCTCGGAATGGCCCAATATTACATATTTACAAGAGAGTTCTTTTAACATATCTACCGAAACTTCGCCTGTATATGCACCCGATTCCATATAAGCACAGTTTTGAGCCGCAAGAGCTATCTTGCTTTTTTTGCTTTTTAAAACATCAGCTATCCGCGATAGATGAGTAAATGGAGGTGCAATAATTACCTCTACATTGGGGTCAAAATCTTTAGATAAAAAAGTTATCTGGTCCACTAAAAGCTCACCCTCTGCAACAGAAGTATTCATTTTCCAATTTCCTGCAACTATTTTTCTTCTCATAATATGTGATTTTTTTAATTATTTACTCAATAGAAAACAAAAATACAAAAATTAAATCAAAGAGATTTATCTTTTTTGCACTATCTTAGAGGCCGAAAAAGTAACTGAGCCATTGAAAATTAGAACTTCTTATATAAACTGGTATTTTGCGATAATAATTTTATTATCCATTCTTGTAATCCTTAATCTTTTACTTGGATCGGTGTTACTGCCAATAAAAGAGGTAATTGCAGCTTTTACTGGAGGTGAAGCTCCCGATTCGGTACGTAATATTCTCTTTGCATATCGTATACCAAAGGCTATTACAGCAATATTGGCAGGTGCTGCTCTATCGGTGTGTGGCTTACAAATGCAAACTCTCTTCAAAAACCCATTAGCCGATCCTTTTATTCTAGGGATAAGTTCGGGGGCCGGGCTTGGAGTGGCTGTTTTTGTTATGGGCTTCTCTGCCTTTGGAGTCTCTATCACTAACTCGTTGCTTGCAAATATTGGGGTTGTTACCGCAGCTTGGATAGGTGCTTTTGGTGTAACTCTACTTATCCTACTAGTTTCTAAAAGATTGCGAGATAACATATCGCTTCTTATTTTTGGAATAATGATTGCTAGCGTTATAGGAGCAATTATATCGCTTATACAATACTTCTCTTCATCTACAGATCTTAAAATATTTGTAATGTGGACTATGGGTAGCTTTGGAGGCCTTTCTGTCAATCAAATTTGGATTATGTTCCTACTAGTCCTCGCTGGATTTACCCTCTCTATATACAATATTAAAGATTTAAATACTCTCCTACTTGGAGAAGCATATTCAAAAAGCCTTGGAGTTAACCTAGAGAGCACTCGCAAGAGAATACTCATAGCTACTACCCTTTTGGCAGGAAGCATAACTGCATTTTGTGGCCCTATAGGTTTTATTGGTATAGCTGTACCACATATAGCAAGGATGATCTTCAAGAACGCCAACCATAAAATCCTACTCCCTGCCACTGCTATTTTAGGAGCTACTCTTATGATTTTTGCCGATACTGTCTCTCAGCTCCCAGGGCAGGCCCAAGTTTTGCCTATTAACACAGTGAGTGCATTAATAGGAGTGCCTGTAATATTATACATTATTTTAAAAAGTAAAATGGTATAACTATGAAAGAGACAAAAGAAGAGAGGGAGATTATACTTAAACTCAATAATGTATCGGTAGGTTATAAAAAAACAGTCTATAGCAAGATAAATGCATCTGCTGGTAAAGGGGAGATGATAGCAGTTATTGGAGCCAATGGTACAGGTAAAAGCACCCTTCTAAAATCTATTTCGGGTATTCTACCATATAAAAAAGGAGAGATAACTATTTTCGAGAGCGATATAAGAAAAGAGAAGCCAAACCAGCTTGCTACAAAAATTGCTTTTGTTCCTGCACAAAGCCTACGAGCAAGAAATTTCTCCCTTTTTGATATGCTCGCAACAGGCTGTTACAATAGAAGTAACTGGTTGGGTACTATCTCCTACAAAGATCAAATTCTAATAAAGGAGACATTGCAAAAAGTTGGTCTAACAAAATTTAAAGATAGAGATATAGCTACTTTAAGTGATGGCGAATTTCAAAGAGCTTCTATTGCAAGGAGCTTAGTACAAAATAGTCAAATAATTCTATTAGACGAACCCTCTGCCTTTTTAGATATTGCAAATAAAATTATTGTAACAAAGCTTCTAAAGGAGATAACCAAGAGCGAAAATAAAACTGTTATATTCTCTACTCACGACCTCCAACAAGCCATAAAAATTTGCGATCAAATATGGATACTCGGATACAACAATTTTATAGAAGGGACTCCAACTTCTTTAATAGAAAAAGGAGCCTTTGATAAAATATTCAAAGACTCCTCTTTAAAGTTTAACCAAACGCTACTTACTTTCGTTTAGCATTCTTTCTATTGCTTTTGCCAATCTCTTAACACCCTCTTCTGTCCTCTCATCGTCCATATACGAAAAGTTGATTCTCAAAGTGTTTTTACCAGAGCCATCACAATGGAAAGCCTCACCAATAACAAATGCAACATTTTCTTTAAGAGCTTCTTTAAAAAGCTTAGTAGCATCGTTCCCTTCTGGCAAAGTTACAAACAAAAAGAGGCCACCCTCTGGCTTAGTCCATGTTACCCCCTTAGGCATATATTTTTCAAAGCAAGCAAGCATGTGATTACGCTTGTTTTTATATAGCTCGATTGTATTAACTAGGTTTTTCTCAAACAAGCCCTTCTCAAAATAACGAGTAATAACAGCTTGATCAAAAACAGGTGCACATAAATCTGCAGATTGTTTAGCAACAACCAATCTATCTATAATCTGTTCTGGAGCAATTATCCATCCTAGACGGAATCCCGGTAAAACTGTTTTTGAAAGAGTACCAAAAAGCATTACCCTCTCGTTATTCATTGAATATAACAGCGGTTGAGACTCTCCCTCAAAACGGATCTCTCTATATGGACTATCTTCTAAAATAAGAAGATCATGTTTTTCTGCTACATCAAGAACCATTTTCCTCTGTTTGAGATCCATAGTAACTCCAGAAGGATTTTGAAAATCAGGAATAGTATAGATAAACTTAGGCCTCTTACCACTAGCTATAAGAGTTTTTACAACAACCTCAAGTTCTTCATCTTTAGGCACTCCAATAGGGTTTGCCTGATAAGACCAAAATGCTTGAAGTGCTCCAAGATATGAAGGAAGACCACATATAATAGTGTCGCCTGGGCTAATAAAAACTCTTGAGGTTAAATCAATTGCCTGCTGAGAAGAGGTGGTAATAAGAACATTATTTTTTGTAATTTTTAATCCTTGTTCTCGATACCTTTGAGCTAAAATTTCACGGAGTTTCCCGTTTCCTTCTGTAGGGCCATATTGCAATGCCGCTGTGCTATCATGTTCCAAAACCTCCTGCATAATCACTTTGAGATCTTCTACAGGAAAAGTAGATGGATTTGGGAAGCCACCAGCAAATGATATAATCTCTGGCCTGTTTGCAACACTTAACAGATCGCGAATAGCCGATCTTCTCATACTTTTTGCGTTGTCCGATAAAATGTTTTGAATGTTTA
>JBAYBU010000175.1:0-3974 GCA_041669105.1 Bacteroidales bacterium
CGAATCACACCCTCTTCGGTTAAACGGTAACTCTGCCCACTCTCTGGGCAAACTGCAAAACCCTCTTTATCAAATTCAAGTTTGTGGGCATATTCACTCACCCAACCAACTACTCTTGCTGGGGCACCAACCACAAGAGCATACTCAGGAACTGGTTTAGTAACAACAGCACCAGCACCTACCAAGGCATATTTTCCAATATCATTACCACAAATAATAGTTGCATTTGCTCCAATTGTAGCACCTCGGCAAACTCTAGTATTTACATAATATCCTTTCCTTACTACTGCACTTCTAGGATTAGTTACATTGGTAAAAACACAAGATGGCCCAAGAAAAACATCATCTTCACAAATAACCCCTGTATAGACAGAAACATTATTTTGAACTTTAACATTTTTGCCTAAAACAACTTTAGGAGAAATGACAACGTTCTGCCCTAAATTACAAGACTCTCCAATAACACTACCAGTCATAATATGTGTAAAATGCCAAATTTTAGTACCGCTGCCAATTTCTGTTCCGGGATCGATTACAGCAGTTTCGTGTGCAAAATAATCCATGTCTCTTAATTATTGTATAAATACAAATTTACATGATAATTTTTAATAGCTGCATAAACAACCTAAAAAAGTTATTTAAATTGCTAATCAACGTAAATTACTCAGCAAAATAACTAATAACACTTAATTAAATCACTTAATTAGATCACTTAATTAAAAATCTAAAATTATTCGACAAAGCACTCATTAACACTATTAACTCCTTTCAATCCAAAATAACTCTCTGTTATTGTCCCCCTAACAAATACCTTTTTACCAAGGAGAGTGGGATTACTTTTAAGATTCAATGTAGCCCTTACAGTACCAGCAGTAAGAGCAACACCGGCACAAAGTTCCCTGTTTTGTTCTCCTGGTATTGAGGCAATAGCTATATTTGTCTCATTTTCAAACGGCCCAGAGGAGATGAGAGATGCCGTTGTTAGGAAGCCAGCTACATACCCACTAACCCAAACGCCTTTGGCACCTACATATCCGGCAATCTCATCTACTGTTAAAGCAAGCTCTTTTGTGCTGCCATCATGCCTCTCTCCAACCACCACGTCTTCTGAGAGCCACACAGAGGAGGTGTCAATTAGAATACCTGTAAACACCTGTGAATCGCCAGGTGGAATCTCTCCTCCCGGCCCCCCTCCTGCAACTGAAGAGTGTAAATTAACAGTAACCATCTCCATAGCCGCTATTGATTTTCTTGTAATTAAAAACGATCCCACGTTTCCACCAGAAGAATTACTGGCTTTAAGTCTTATAAAAATGTCTCCTGGATTCAAAAAGAGAAATCTAGCCTCGGTAAAAGAGTATAAAGCCTTTCCCTTACAATCTTCTATCTCGGCAGTATAATCGGTAAAACGATTCTTGAATTCTGGAGTAAAGCCGAGCCTAATCGCACCATTAGATTGGCGGCACAAAAAAGAGAATGTGGTAATTTTACCCGCCTCTACAACTACACTTCCCGAATCATAATAACATGGTGCATCAAATTCTGGAACAGTAAACTCCCTAGAGTAGACCTCAACATCATAACTACCCGCAGCAAGTTTCATCTCCTTAGGCCTTTGCGAATACAATCCCTTATAAATAGGCTCACCCGCTACCTTTTTAATACTCAAAATAAAAGAATTGGTATCGGGCATGCTCCTACTATAGGCATTTGCAGTAATAACAGTATTAGCAGCATTTGCAGTCATAGTAGCATTTGCGATACTGTTCTCATTAATAACGTCGTTTGTTTTATACTCTTTTGTAAAGCTCACAAACAGAGTGCCCTCTTCTCCTATTTTATTTTGCTCCTGCTCATTACCAGTACCAGGCAACTCCCCATCGTCAATAATAGTAAGACCACTGCAAGAAGCAGTTAAAACAATCGCAGTAATTAGCACAATCAATATCGAAATAATCATTATGGAGTCTAAAACAGCTACTACAAATCTGCCACTCCTCTTTCCCTTCAAAAATTCCTCTCGCCTCATAACGCATAATATTTAATTGGTTTTCACAGTCAAATATATTATTAACAATTAGCAAAAAATCACCAAAAAAGATAATTCAAAAAAAATATCGAATTTCTTTCACAATTTTCTTTAATCAGATTTTCTCCGTTAACCTAATCATCGTTTAGGCAAACTAATCATCATTCAGGCAAACTAATCATCTTTAATAACAGCTTTAGATATTTTGCCGCACAGCGGTAAACACAGCCGACAGGCACCTTCTCTCAGCACAGCGGTATCGCAAAGCAAAAGTTTACAACTTAGCACATACTTTATACACATAAATGAACAGTATCCGATTACAAAAGTTTCCCACTTGGCGAAGCACAAAATTGTCGTGGCGAAAATTTTGAAGTGGGCGTTTGGGATAGGCATAAAAATTCATGAGGTCTTATCCAATTGGATAAAACCTCACTACTTAACCTAAACTTAAACTATGAAAAACTTCAACTAAACTAATTACAAATGCCGTGCCAAAGTTATTAAAATATCGAATAAAAAATAGATATTAAATTTTTGCTTTGAGATAGGCCTCAAAATTCATGAGGTCTTATCCTATTGGATAAAACCTCACTACTTAACCTAAACTTAAACTATGAAAAACTTCAACTAAACTAGTTACAAACGTCGTGCCAAAGTTATTCTGCAACCCTCAATTTGGCAAATTTTAATAACAAAATTTTTCTACCCCCTTCGTCAAAGTCTACTACTGCCTTTAAATTAAGCGGATCACCTTCTATTTTTAAAAGTTGCCCAAAGCCAAATCTATCATGTTCTATACGTTGCCCATCCTTTAATTTAGAAATAGGGTCGGCACGAAAATTAGGATTGGGGGGCTTTGGTGGAGTAAACGCCGGTTTTCTTTTTGCAAATGGAGCACTTGATGCAGAAGAACCCGACCTTGCGAAGCCGCCAGAACGATCAGAGCGACCAGAACGACAAGAACCGCCAGAGCGATCATAACCACCAGAACCAGCAGCCCATCGCGAATCGCTAGAGCTTTTAGAATCATCGTCTCTGCCATAGCCAAATGAGCCCCTACCGCCAACAGACCTACCACGCAACTCATTTTCCAAATCGGGCCAGTTCAAATACTTCTTATCTATCTCACGCAAAAAACGACTCGGCGGATAAGCAACATGAGAACCCCAACGGAAACGAGTTTGCGAATAAGAGATTGTAACAGCCAACTTGGCCCTCGTAAGTGCCACATACATAAGCCTTCTCTCCTCTTCGATCTCATTTTCGCTACTCGCAACATTTACAGACGGGAAAAGATTCTCTTCTAGACCTATTATATATACATAAGAAAACTCAAGCCCCTTAGCCGAATGTACCGTCATCAAATTCACCTTATTACTCTCTTCTTCAGGATTTTCGTTATCAACAGCACTCATAAGCGAAATGGTTTCTAGATATTCGTTCAAAAGCACAGCTGGCAAAGGATTGGAACTAGGCCGAGGCGATTTTGAATCAGCTACGCCCGTAGGCTCGGCTTTAGCTACAGAGCCAGATGTAACATCAAACTCAGTTGAAACATCTAGATCTATATGTGAACTTTCAAGAGTATCAGAATCAATTTGAAGCTCGGCTTCGGCCTCGGCCTCTCGCTCTTCTACAAAAGATTTAATAGAGTTAAATAACTCTTCTACGTTATCTACACGGGCTTGACCTTCTATAGAATAATCGCTTTTTAGCAAAGTAGCATAGCCGCTTTTGATAAATATTTCCATTGAAATATCATAGGCATTTAAGCTCTCAATTTTAGAGCGCACCTCGTTAATCATTGCGCAAAAAGCCATAAACTTGTTGTAAGCAGCGCCTCTAAGCCCATATTCTTGCAAATCCACAGCTGTGGGCGAGCTGCCTGTGGGCGAGCCGGCTGTGGGCGAGCTGGCTGCGGGTGAGCCGGCTGTGGGCGAGC
>JBAYBU010000176.1:0-3969 GCA_041669105.1 Bacteroidales bacterium
CTCTACATTTGGATACTGGTCTGAGGTCTTTTCTTCTAGAGTTATCCCTTATGGGACAGCATTAGCAGATAAAGCCAAATTGGTTTTCAAAATTAACGTTGGCTCGGCAGTCTTAGGTCTTGGATATATAGTAGGGCTTAAATATGCTTTTATTATTGCCTGCGGATCTATGTCAATTTGGTTTTTTGCAATCCCTCTTATGAACGCGCTGTTTGGCACACAGGTAATAGATCTTATGGGTACAGGAATGGTAACAACCATTGGAGAGATGAGTGCAGAGCAAATCTTTACAACTTATGGCAGGCATATAGGTATTGGAGGTATAGCAACAGCAGGAGTTATTGGAATCATAAAATCTGCTGGGATTATAAAATCGGCATTGGGTCTAGCTGCAAAAGAGCTTAAAGGTGGAGCTACTACAAAAGAGAAGGTAATTAGAACTCAAAGAGATCTTCCAATGAAAATTGTTGCAATAGGTATTATTGTTACGCTTATCATCACCTTTTTATTCTTCTACTTTGGTGTTGTGCATAATCTTACTCATGCAATTATTGCAATATTAGTAGTTGGCATTATTGCCTTTCTCTTTACTACAGTTGCAGCAAATGCAATAGCAATAGTAGGAACTAACCCTGTTAGTGGAATGACTCTAATGACTCTTATTCTTGCATCTGTTGTTATGGTTGCCGCTGGCCTCACAGGCACAGCAGGCATGACAGCTGCACTTATTATAGGAGGTGTTGTTTGTACAGCACTCTCTGTTGCTGGAGCATTTATCACAGACCTTAAGATAGGATATTGGCTGGGCTCTACCCCAATTAAACAACAACAATGGAAATTTCTTGGAACTTTGGTTGCAGCAGCAACAGTTGGTGGAGTAATGATGATTCTTAACGAAACTTATGGCTTTGTAGGAGAGAACGCATTAGTAGCTCCTCAAGCTAATGCAATGGCTGCCGTGATTGAACCTCTTATGTCTGGAGGTGGGGCTCCATGGCTACTTTATGGTATTGGTGCTGCTATTGCAATCGTTCTCAATTTCTTTGGAGTTCCAGCACTAGCTTTTGCTTTAGGTATGTTTATTCCACTTGAACTTAACCTCCCACTTGTTGTTGGTGGAGGTATTGCTTGGTTTGTCTCTACTAGGTCTAAAGAAGAGGAGGTAAACAGAGCTCGTAAAGATAGAGGGACTCTAATAGCTTCTGGCTTTATTGCTGGGGGCGCACTTATGGGAGTAATAAGCGCAATAATTCGTTTTGCAGGTATAGATCTTTCTAATAAAGCCTGGATAGAATCTGTTCCTGCCGGATATCTTGCACTGTTTATGTATATAGTAATTATAGTTTACTTAGCATGGGACAGCATGAGAGCAAAAATAGAAAACAATTAATATTCTCAATAGAAAAAGAAAATATAACATGAAAGCAAAAGTTTTAGAAAAATTCCTACGATATATAGCTATAGATACTACATCAGATCCCGAATCTGCCACACAACCTAGCACGCAAAAGCAACTTAATCTCTCTAAGTTATTAGTAAAAGAGTTGCAAGAGATGGGTGTAAAAAATGTAGAGCTAGACCAATATGGTTATGTAATGGCAACCATCCCTTCTAACTTACCCTCGGGTAAAGATGTTCCAAAAATTGGCTTTATTGCCCACGTAGATAGCGCTCCAGATGCTCCAGGAGCAAATATAAAACCTAGAATCATCAAGAATTATGATGGAAGTGATATAGTAATAAATGCCGAAAAAAACATGGTTATGAAGGTAGAGGAGTTCCCTGAACTTGTTAACTACAAAGGGCAAACCATAATCACCACCGATGGGAACACTCTTCTTGCCGCAGACGACAAAGCAGGTATTGCAGAGATTATGACAGCTGTACAATATTTAATGGAACATCCAGAACTTCCTAGGGGAGAGGTCAAAATAGGGTTTACTCCAGACGAGGAGATAGGCCGAGGGGTAGATAAATTCGATGTAAAAAAATTTGGAGCACAATGGGCATACACTGTAGATGGAGGCGCAATTGGAGAGATGGAGTACGAAAATTTTAATGCTGCCTCGGCAAAGATCTCTATTCAAGGCCGCAATATTCACCCCGGTTACGCCAAAGATAAAATGATTAATGCCATTATTCTTGGTTCTGAATTTAACTCTTTGCTCCCAGTAGAACAACGCCCAGAATTTACCCAAGATTACGAAGGTTTTTTCCATATCATACGGTTTGATGGAACAGTAGAGAGTGCTATGATACAATACATCATTCGAGATCATGACTCTCATAAATTCGAAGAGAAGAAGACTCTTATAGAAGAGAGCACAACTTATATGAATAAAAAATACGGAGACGGTACATTTAACCTAGAGATGAAAGACCAGTACTACAATATGCGTAAACAGATAGAGCCACACTATCACATTGTAGAAAAGGCAGTAGAAGCAATGAAAATGGCAGGTATAGAGCCCGACATTAAACCTATTCGTGGTGGTACAGATGGGGCTCGGCTCTCTTTTATGGGACTCCCTTGCCCTAACATCTTTGCCGGAGGTCATAATTTTCACGGCAGATATGAATATGTTCCACTTGAGAGCATGGAAAAAGCTACTCAAGTTATACTAAACATAGTAAAACTATATGCACAACAGTAGTTATGGAGTGTGGCAGCGAACTATAATTTTAATAAAACAGACGGAGTAAAACAATATCACTAACAGTAGTTATGGAGTATAATTTTGATAGAATAAACGACAGAAGTAATACCAACTCAATAAAATTTGACAAGTTAACAGAGATTTTTGGGAAGGAAGATATCTTACCAATGTGGGTTGCCGATATGGATTTTCAATCCCCTCCGGCAGTAATTGAAGCCATCAAAAAAACCGCACAACACGGGATTTTTGGCTACTCTTTTAGAGATTCAAACTCTGTAGACCATTTTATAGAGTGGGTAAAGAGAAGATACAACTGGGAAATTACACCCCAAGAGGTGAGCGGGTCCCCGGGCATTGTAACAGCACTGGCTCTCTCAGTTAGGATATTTACTAAACCTGGGGCTAAGGTCCTTATTCAAACACCTGTCTACCCTCCGTTTCACTCACTTATAAACGAGACAGGGCGTACATTAGTTGCCTCTCAATTAGAGCTTACTTCAAAAGGATACTCAATAAACTGGGAGGATTTTGAATCTAAGCTTGCATCGGGAGTAGAGATGTTTATACTTTGTAACTCTCACAACCCTCTTGGTAAAATGTGGAGTAGAGAAGATCTTCTTAAAATGGGTAATCTTTGTCTAAAGTATGGAACCCTTATCTTTTCAGACGAAATCCACGCCGATCTTGCTCTTTATGGAAACCAACATATAGTAATGGCATCGGTATCAGAAGAGATTGCAATGAACACCATTACTGCAATGGCTCCCAGCAAAACATTTAATATTGCAGGCTTGCTCAACTCATTAATAGTTGCTAAATCTCCTAAAATACTTAATAAATTCAACCATGAAATTGATACTCTCCATCTTGGACTAGGCAATGTTTTTGGCCATGTAACAATGGGCCCTGCCTACAACGAAAGTGAAGAGTGGCTTAACGCTCTTGTAAAATATATTGGAGAAAACGTAGATTATGCATATGACTATCTTGCCAAAGAGCTACCAACTGTAACATTTATCAAACCAGAAAGCTCATTTTTGCTATGGCTAGATTTCACTAAAACTGGCCTAACCCACGAGCAAGTAAAAGAAAAGCTTATTAATGAGGCAAAAGTAGGCCTAAACGATGGCACCACATTTGGAGAGTGCGGCCGCGGCTTTTTCCGTATGAACATAGGTACCCCAAAAGCCATTGTAAAAGAAGGCCTCGAGCGAATAGCTGCTGCATTTAAACCCTAGACCACTTCCGTCTAGCTTATTATATATAGAGCTTATAGCTTTAGCAAATAGCCTATTTGTAATATAATAGCTAC
>JBAYBU010000177.1:0-3956 GCA_041669105.1 Bacteroidales bacterium
CCACTCTTCCATCTATTTACCGCACCACCTTGGTTAAAGCCAGGCCTAGGAGCAGGCCCTCTATCTAGAGGCATATTCAACCTCTTGAGATCTAACCATCTAAACCCCTCACCCCAAAGCTCAACTCTTCTTTGAATTAAAATTTCATCTATAAGAGCCTCACCACTATTTGTACTTAAAGAGTAATTAGGATCTCTATCTTTAGCCAATACATACAGAGCACTCCTAGCATCACCCTCCTTATTACCTCTCGCATACCCCTCTGCCATAATAAGATACATCTCTGGAAGACGAATATAAGCAAGGTCGGCAGTAATTATGTTACCACTATATGAAGCAGAAGTGTTATCTGGATAGTCTACAATAAATTTTTGACTCATCCATTTATACCTATTACCCTTTGGAGGATAGACTAAATCTGTAGCACCTGCAACTTTTTCTACCCAAAGAGATTTACGAATATCTGTAGCAGAGATCTTCTCATATAGCAGGTTATAGATAGCCCTTGGAGTATTTCTATTATATGAAATATTTGTATTAGAGATATAGCTATAGAAATTGGTCAAAGTCCCAGTCTCTAGCTCTGGTTGGGCAATTTTTGCCCAAATCCACTCACTGTTAGAAGCATCGCAACATCTACCCTGTTTGTATTCATAACAACTATTATCCATCTGGGCATCAGAATTATCTACAACCAATTTAGCCATTGCAGCAGCCTCTAGCCATTTACCCTGAGTAAGAAGAACTCTAGCCTTTATTGCCCTAGCAACGTGCACATCTGCATGTACTTTGCTAGAACGCTTTAAAGAGATACCTCCAAGCAGACCAATAGCCTCATCTAAATCTTTGTTAATTAGAGCATAACCCTCTTCTACAGAAGATCTCTCTTTAGGCTCTGTAGTAGACTGCACGCGAAGTACAATTCCATCTTGGCTATTATTTCCAGCCCTATCATACCTCTCTCCATAGAGCTGAATCAATAGAAAGTGGCAAAAGCCCCTATAGAAAATAGCCTGTCCCTTAATATAATCCCTCTCATCCTGAGTTCCCTCGGCATTGTCTATATTCTCAATTATCATATTTGCATTTGCAATAATTTCATAAGTAAACTCATAGATATGTCTTGGATACTGGCTAGTTGTTAGCCTATGCCTAGTCCAGTTAGTCTCATTACCAAACTGCGCATTTGATTTAGTATAGACTAAATCTTCACCCATAAACTCCATGAAAAGCATATAGTATCCATATCCCATCTTAGGAGCATAATTTCCTTTATTGTACATTTTTCTGTGAATACCATTAATGGCCATCATAGCAGTTTTTGTGTCTCTAAACATAATTGACTGGTCAACTGCACTCGTAGATTCTGTCTCTAGAAAACTCTTAGCACAAGACAGCGTTAACATTATTATAATAACTAAGAGTAGTGATATCTGTTTTTTCATAACTACTTATTTAAAAAGTTAAAGATAGACCAAATGAAATAACTCTTGAAGGGGAGTATACGTCTGCATTACTAATATAGCCAGACATAAAATTTCTTCTAGGGTACATACCCCTTTTTGCAGTAAACAGCAGAGCATTATCTGCAGTAAAATAGATAACAGCAGAGCTTATTTTCCTAGGTTTTAATATCTTATTAGGAATAGTATATGAGAGATTTATATTGGCAAGTTCTAGCATGTTAGAAGAGATAAGCCATCTAGTAGAGGTAGAAGCTTGGATATTATCTACATCTGTCCCTGCAGAAACTCTAGCAATGTCTGTCACATCGCCAGGTTCCCGCCATCTACCCAAAAGGTCTACATGTTGCTTCCAATAGCTATTGGAGCCATCCATTAAAGATTTATAACCGCTATTGTAGAACTTACCACCTAGTTGGTAATAAAAAGTAAATTTGAGATTAAAATTTTTCCATCCTATATTTGCCCCAATACCACCTGTTACAGTAGGGAATCCAGTGCCAGAGTAATCATACTTTGCTTTTGTGACAACCTCTGTATACTGTTTGCCATCTATTTCAATTAGCTCTTCTGGCTCAAACTCATAAAGTTCAAGATCTGGCTCAAAAAGGTTATATCCATTATCTGGGTTTACAGAATGCCACTGTCTCAACCAAAAATCGTATCTAGAATGTCCCTCTTCAATTTTGTACATAGAAGTAATATAAGGCTCCATAGGTAATTCAGTTATTTTATTCTTTAAAAGAGTAGCATTCCCATTAAATCCTAACTTAAAATCGCCTTTATTTATAACTAACCCATCAAGAGCAATCTCTACACCCCTATTATACATAGAACCAGCATTTTTATCTATATCGGTAACTCCAGATGAAATTGGCTGCTTTACACTAAACAGCAAATCGCTAGACATTCTACTAAAATACTCTAATGATCCCTCTAACCTACCGTTAAAAAGAGTAAACTCAGTTGCTAGGTCAAAATTATTAGATGTTTCCCAAGTAAGTTCCTTATTACCTAAACTAGACTGAATATAGCCAGGTTCTCCATTATTATTAACACCATAAACAGCTCTCCATGGGTAATAACTAGATAAATCGTCATTCCCTACCACTCCATAAGAGACTCTTAATTTAAGGAAATCTACAAATTTTACTCCTGCCATAAACTCTTCTTTGTCTATAGTCCAGCCCGCTCCAACAGACCAAAAGTCTCCCCAGCGAACATCTTTGTAGAATCTAGAAGATCCATCTCTTCTATAAGAGGCAGAGAAAAAATACTTCTCATCAAAATCATAATTTAAACGAGAAAGGAAACCCTCTACTCTATAATTATTAGTATACGATGTAGGTAAAGACCCTATCTCTGTATAGTTCCTATATTCATAATTATCGCCTATAATAGTTTGAGTTTTCATTGAGGTTCCCATATTATGATATTCATATTGGTAGCTCTCATGACCAGCTAGAATATCAAAATTATGCTTCCCTATACTCTTACTATAATTTAACAATTGTTGAAAAGTCCATGTGTTTGTATTTGAAATTTCTTTAGAAGAGCTGCCTGCATTTCCTTTCTGCTCATAGGCATATATCCCACTCCAATTTCGGTACATATTAGAGCCTAATCCTCCGTTAATAGTAAGCTTTAATCCCTTCATTAATGATGCCTCGGCATACCCCTTTATATTCATAGTTTGTCTAAGATATCCATTATTCCTAGTTCTGGACTCTAGTGCGTGGTTGGTGTTTGCAAAGGCATCACGCCCTTGAACAACTATAGTCCCATCTGGAGATTCCCATCCAGAACCAAAGTCGTGAATTTTGTTTCCATTTACATCGTAGACATACTCACCTGTAGCAGGGTTGTGAATATGAATAGGGAAAACATTGCCAATATATCTTGTTACTCTAAAAGGGTTGCTGTTATTGCCGCTAGACTCATTTTGCCTACCCTCTGCTGTAGAGTAACTTGCACTAATATTTGTTCCTACTTTAAGCCAATCTGTAATTTTAGAGTTAACATTTGCCTTAGCAGAGATACGCTCAAATTGTGACCCAACCATATACCCCTCTTCACTCATATAACCAACAGATGTATAATAGTCTGTATTTTCATTTGCACCACTTATAGAGACATTTGCATCGTGTCGTTTACCAAGTTGGGTAACTGCACCATACCAATCTGTATCGTCTGCCCAGTGGTTAATAGCTTTAGGATTTAGTTTCCCATTAGAGTCAAAAAGCTCAGAAGCTTCCATTAGATATGGGTTGTAACTTAGACCTGCCAAAAGAGCAGGTGCTGCCAACGAATTCGCATTTTCTTTGCTATATCCATTATGCATAAATGTATTTCTATGCATTTCCCAATATAGCTCCATATAGTCTTTGTCTCCCAATGTTTTATAATCTGCACTTTGCTGGGAGGTTAGCCCTAGATTATACTTTACAGTTACTTTTGGCTTCCCTCTTTTCCCTTTTTTAGTATTCACAAGAA
>JBAYBU010000178.1:0-3937 GCA_041669105.1 Bacteroidales bacterium
AACCCTATTAGAATCATTAGTATATGTCCAGGAGTAGCATTCGCAAATCCTGAATACTGCAAAAACATCTGAAGGTTATCTGATAATAATGAAAAAAGTCCTTGTTCCATGTTATCCAATTATTATTAAGGCTGCTCCTTCAAGTACAGAGTCTCCTTTGTTCGCTTTAACGCTAATTACTTTGCCATCGGCAGTAGCTTCAATGGCATTTTCCATTTTCATTGCCTCAAGCACCATAAGCTTCTGACCACGTTTAACGGTATCGCCTTCTTGAACCACAACCTCTAAAATAACACCTGGAAGTGGAGACGAGATAATTGTTTCGCCTCCAGCATTTGCTGGGCGGCTAACTGTAGCATCTACTTGTGCCGGTTTGTTCATTTTTATTACTGAAACAGGCTTGTCTTTTGCAGTCTTTTCTATTTCTACTTTGAATGGGGTTCCGTTTACCTCCACCTCTGCAATTGAATCTTCTAAATTGGTAATCGCTACTGCGTATTTATTACCATTTATTGTTAATTTATATTCTTTCATCTTAATTTACAGGTTATAATCTATTTCTTATTAGGTGTCTCGCGAAGAGTGTAAATTTTTGAACTCCAAGGCGAGTAATTACGAGTTACCTTATCAATTGTAAGAATTGTATTCTCAATGTCGTGATTTTCGTCGTCTTCGAAGTATGCATACACAGCTGTTGCAATTGCAGCGTAAACTTCGGCAGGTATCTCTCCTGTAGCTATTGCCGATTTGGTAGGAGTTCCACCAGATGCACGAAGTGCTCTTTCTTTACTCTTTCTAATATTAAATTTACCTATGTGCTTAAATACAATATAGAGTAGAATAAGAGAAAGGAAAACAACAGACATTGCAGTAACAGACATTATAATTCCATATTTGTCTACTAATTGTAATTGCAAGCCTTTACTCTCTTTGTCTGTACCATAATTATTAGTACTAGGAGATGTTTTGGAGAGAATTGCCCAGGTTTTATTAATATCTGGAGTTTTGTTGGGGCCCATAACTGTTATGCCATCTTCGATTCTTCCGTAAGAGACGTTTTCTGAAAGGATATCATGAGGGATTTTTACCCTATCTATGATTGTTCTTCCATCGCTACTTACCAAGAGAATTTCATTTGACTCTTCTAAGGTAAAGTTCAAGTGAAAAGTGCCTCTATGAGGTTGGTTATCTGCCCAAAAAAGAATATGCTGTCTAGGTTTTATCTTTGTGAGCACATCTCCTTTTTGGATCATGTACTTTGTAAGATTATTGGGATCATTTGTAAGGTAACATCCTCCAATATTTACAGTACCGTAAGAGGTGTTAAAGAGTTCTATCCAGCCGTTTTTATTTCCGAAATCGTCAATGAAATCATCGGTATTGGTAACCAATATTTCATTGATACACATATCGGACATGTTTTGAGCTGTAACATTAAATGTTATGGCTAGAAATCCCAACAATAAAAGTATATTATATTTTATCTTCTTCATTTTGTTGGTTGTTTATAATGGTAGGTTACCATGTTTCTTAGGTGGATTAACCAACTTTTTAGTTGCAAGTTGCTGCAGAGATCTAATAACACGGAATCTTGTATTTCTAGGTTCGATAACATCGTCTATATAACCATATCTTGCTGCATTATATGGGTTTGCAAATGCATCTCTGTATTCGTCTTCTTTCTCTTTAGCAAATTCTGCAGGGTTTTCTGCCTTTGCTGTCTCTTTCCCGTATATAATTTCAATTGCACCAGCTGGTCCCATAACTGCAATTTCTGCAGTAGGCCATGCATAGTTGATGTCTCCTCTAAGATGTTTGCTGCTCATTACACAGTATGCGCCACCATAAGATTTTCTAAGAGTTATAGTAATTTTTGGTACGGTAGCCTCTCCATAAGCATAAAGTAGCTTTGCTCCATGAAGGATAATACCTCCATACTCTTGCTGAGTTCCAGGTAAAAAGCCTGGTACGTCTACCAATGTAACTACAGGAATATTAAAAGCATCGCAAAATCTAACAAAACGAGCTGCTTTACGTGAAGCATTTATATCTAAAACACCTGCTAAAACTTTTGGCTGATTTGCTACAATCCCAACCGAGATACCATTAAAGCGAGCAAAGCCAACAATAATATTGGTTGCATAATCTTTATGTATCTCTAAGAACTTACCTTCGTCTACAATAGAGCCAATAACTTCATACATGTCGTATGGTTTATTTGGACTGTCTGGTATGATATCATTAAGAGCATCGTCTAATCTGTCAATAGGGTCATTTGTAGGCACGATAGGGGCCTCTTCAAGATTGTTTTGAGGCAAGTAGCTTAAGAGGTCTCTAATAATTTGAATCCCCTCTTCTTCTGTCTCTACCGCAAAGTGAGCAACTCCACTTTTTGATGCGTGCACGCTTGCTCCACCTAGTTGTTCTTGAGTAACATCTTCTCCTGTAACAGTTTTAACAACTCTAGGGCCAGTAAGGAACATATAACTAGTCCCTTTTGTCATGATGTTAAAGTCTGTAAGAGCAGGGGAGTAAACAGCGCCTCCAGCACAAGGGCCAAAAATTGCAGAAATTTGAGGAACAACTCCCGAGGCTAAAATGTTTCTTTGGAAAATTTCGGCATATCCTGCAAGAGCATTTACACCCTCTTGTATACGGGCTCCACCTGAGTCATTAACTCCTATTACAGGAGCTCCCATTTTCATGGCTTGATCCATAACTTTACAAATTTTAATTGCAAAGCTTTCTGATAAAGAGCCTCCGAATACTGTAAAATCTTGTGCAAATACATACACAAGTCTACCTTCGATTGTTCCGAATCCTGTAATTACACCATCTCCAAGGAAACTGTTTTTTTCCATTCCAAAATTTGTGCATCGGTGTCTTACAAACATGTCATACTCTTCAAAGCTACCCTCGTCAAGAAGCATTGTAATCCTTTCACGAGCAGTATATTTGCCTTTGCTGTGCTGTGAGTCGATTCTTTTCTGACCACCTCCCAAACGCGCTTTTTCTCGTAGTTGAATTAGCGCTTTAACCTGTTCTAGTTGTTGGCTCATTGTATATTTTGATTAAAAATTAATTATTAACACTCTATTTTGGATTTTCACAAAGTTCTATAAGAACACCCATTGTAGATTTTGGATGTAAGAAAGCTATATTTAGACCTTCTGCTCCTTTACGTGGTGTTTTATCTATTAGCCGAACATCTTTTTCTGCTAGTTTATCTAGATTTGCTTGTAGGCCTCCTTCGGTAGCAAAAGCGATGTGATGGACTCCTTCTCCCTTTTTTTCAATAAATTTGCCTATTGGACCTTCGGGATCTGTGCTCTCCAAAAGCTCTATCTTAGTTTGACCAACTTTGAAAAATGCGGTTTTTACTTTTTGATCTACAACTTCTTCAACTGAATAACATTTAAGACCCAGTTTTTCTTCATAAAAAGGGATTGCAGTTTCTAAAGAGTTAACAGCGATACCGATGTGCTCAATATGCGATAGTTTCATAATAGTGTAAAATATTGTTTATAAATGACTAATAAATATTTAACAAAGGTATGAAATTATAAGCTTATGCCAAAAAAAAGCGGTTGAACTCTCAACCACTTTTTTAAAATAAATTAATTAGCCATTGTGTGATAGACGTTCTGTACATCATCGTTATTTTCGAATCGTTCTATCATTTTTTCTATATCGGCTCTCTCTGCTTCGTTAAGCTCTTTTAGCTCAATATTGGGAATTCTTTCAAATTCGCCACTAACAAGCTCATATCCTTTCTCCTCAATAAATTTTTGAATATTACCATAAGAGTCAAAGCTTCCATAGATTACAATCTCTTCTTCTTCCATAAAAACCTCGTCGGCACCATAGTCTATAAGATCTAATTCAAGTTCTTCTAGGTCTAAAGGTTGCTCGCTTTTAATTTTGAAGACACATTTGC
>JBAYBU010000179.1:0-3913 GCA_041669105.1 Bacteroidales bacterium
AGTTGGCGCTCTTTATTGCTTTGATTTGGCCGTAGTTTGTACGTTACGTAATTCGTACGGTAGCCTAGTTGCGCCTAGGGTGTGTGAGGTTATAGGGTGTGTATTTTATAGCCTTTTTATGTGGCTTTTGGGGGCCGTTTTTTAGTGTTTTTTAGTGTTGTTGCTGGGGGTCCGTACACTAAGCTCGCGCGTAAAAGCATCTCCCTGTCCCTCATCTACACACCCTTGCCACCTCCGGTCGTCTAATACGAAACCGTACGAAACTATACGTAACTTACAAACTACGTCCCCTTACTAACCCCGTGTATGTTACAACCGCCCGTAGCAGTCCGGGGGTACCCTACGCGCCCTCGTATCCTACGCGCCCTCGTCATATACGCGCTTCAGCGTACCTCAGCGTAGACGACCGCCTTGTACGTAAAGTACCCCCGAATCTCTAGTTGTATACTACGCGCCTAGACAACCGGGCTGTACGGGACGCTCCCCAGCCTCCTGGGTTGTTACTTACGCGCTGCTAACTTGGCCTCTAACTCCCTAACTTTAGCCTCCAAAGCCGCCAACTCTTCGTCCTTTTTAATCATACGCGCTTTCTTACGCTCGAGAACGCCACCGATGTATTTATGGTGGTTGAGGGTCGAGTACACTTGACGATAGGGCTTATCTACGATCTTGGCTATGTCACTAATCGACAACCCCTCTGCCTGTAACGCTCGCATACGATCCGAGAGTGTTACTTTCTTCCCGGCCTTAATAGACGCTTCCATGCTGCCCAGTAAGGAATCTACGCGCTTACGGACGTCCTCTGGGAGTATAGCCACGTTGGGTTTAAACGCGCCCTCAGCAGCCTTGGGTGCCTTGGGTGTCTTAGACTTGGTGCTTTTGTTCCTAGGGTGTTTGGTACGCGCCTCCGCTGCTTGCTTTTCTGCCATCTCCAGCTCCTCCATGCTCTTATAAGTTTTGACATCGCTCGCAAATACGTTAGGTTTCATGATAGTTTCCTCCAATGATTTAATAGAGCAGTTTATAGTCATGCTCAGGATTGCCTACTTCAAGGCGTCTTATTTAGTTAGCAGCCAGCATAGCTTCGAGTTCAGCTATGCGCTCTCTGAGCTTGCCCTTACGATGGGCATCTCTAGCCTCGGGACAAACATCAATACATCTCTCTTTGCCCCTGTGGAGTTCATGGAATTCTGGCTTCTCTCCTCTGTTATGAGGACAGTTGGTACAGAACTCGAACATTCTATCCCGCATGCGTCTCACCTCCTTTCAAGTTCAACATAACCTTGCTCAATGCCCAGGCTGATACGCGTCTGAAGCTTCTTCAAGGTTTTCAGGATCTTCAAGCTCTAGTACGGCACATCCTTCATCAGATTCAATCTCAACCACAATCGTAGCTAGCAAGTCCTCCTCAGTATACTCTCCTAGAGGTTTCTTTGAACAAACTACGGTCTCCTCGATCTTCTCAGTTACGTTGTTCCAAAGCTCATTTCATTTTTCAGTTAGTGTAACGATGGTTTTCATTGTTCCTTCCTCCGTTTTATTTATTCGGGCAGTTTTAGGAGATGCCCAGCTCCGTCCACTTCAGGACTTCTTATTTAATTAAGCTGTTGACGAACTCCAGATCTGATTCAACCTTACTACATATACAGGTACATTCGCTAGCGAGCTCCCCACAGAAGGCGCAGCGCTCGGGATCCTCCACCTGTAATTCGCCCAGGATCGCCCTAAGTTCTAAAGCTGTCATGTTATTTCACCTCCTTCGTGCTGGCCTTGAGAGCCAGGAACTCTATGGTTCTCTGTGTGTGTCTAACCTTTACCCAATCGGTAACACACTTGTCCCTAAGTATGTAGTTCTCCATAGTCTTCATGTTGATCATCCTTTCTCTTCTTTCTATTATTATAGGTATCGACGATTGATGAATAGGTATGTACCTATTACCACTAAGGCTACGCTAATGATCTGATCTCCGTAAGCATTCATGTTTATCACCTCCCTTCAATAAAGTGGGGATGTTATCGCACACCCCCTGAAGCGTTACGTGAGATTGGTTATTTAGCTGCCCTCCTAGCCAGCTTCTTCTCGAGCTCCTCTACCTTAGCTCTAAGTTCTTCCATCTCCTGATCTTTCTTAGCCTGCTTAGCTGCCTTACGCTCCATCACTCCGCCGATATACTTGTGATGATTCAGCGTGCTATATACTTGTCTGTACGGTCTGTCTACGATCTTAGCGATCTCCCCTACGGTTAATCCCTGAGCCTGAAGGAATCTCATCTGATCACTGAGCGTGACCTTCTTGCCCGCTTTGATCTCTCCCTCCATCATCTTGAACAGCTTAGCTGCTGCTTTCTTGCTCACTACCGGCACTGCTTCAGTGTTCGCTACTACTACGTTGTTCTCTACCTTATTGTTGTTCTTCTTCATGATTAGCACTCTCCTATTTATTTATTGTGAGGTAGTTACGTTACCTCTGTACGGCTCACTTCAGAGCTTCTTATTCAGTTGTAAGCTCCTGCTCAACTTGTATCTGCGTACATCTCCATCCCCCCTTTCCTGTATTTTTGAAAAAGGCGTTTTGTTTATAAATTAACGGTCCCTACCCCATAATATAGGTAAAACCAAATGGGTCCCCAATTTAACCCCATAATACGGTTGAAACCAAGTCCCGCCCTAGTAACTCCCTACAAATAGCTGACCAGAGCAGCGTTCCCAGCGTTCTTTTTTAAAAAATCAAGGAACGCTGCTCGCGGAACGCTGCTGTTAGTTTTTGTTATATTTATTATTATTTATTATTATTTATATATATTTAATGATAATAATAAATATAAATAAATAATAATAAAAGAATAATAGCAGCGTTCCCAGCGTTTATTTAAAAAAATATATTATATATAGAAAAAATTTTGAACTATGTTATTCAATTTTTTAATTTTTTAAAAGTTAAGCGCATTTTTTTTAGAAAAAACGCTGCGAACGCTGGGGTGTACAGTTTCATTATATTTGATGATATCAAGAAACTATATTAAATATGACGAAACCATATTAAATATAACGAAACGAGGTCCCAGCGTTTCTATTTTTTGTTGCCTCAGGAACGCTGCCGCCATACAAAAAAGTCATACGTTTTCGTATGTTTTAGTACGGTTTCGCTCAGCTTTGTTTATAAAAGAACGCTGCTTTGTTATAATTTGTAATATTTCGTTAAGTTTACTATCGTTTACTTATAAAAATTTGAATTAAAAAGGCAACAAACGCCCACGAGACGCCCGCCCAAACGCCCTAATAACAACCCCAGCATTCCAAAAAATAACAAAACACAGCTCATACCCACCCGTGTTATTTTTTACGAGCTGTGTTATAATATAAATAAGAATCATAGTAATTAAAGAGTAGGGGGTGACACAATGGGTAAACCTATAGCAGACAAACCTTTAGGTATTAATGCTCCCAAAGGTCACCCTGAACATACAGTCCCTACACAAATAAATTCCCCCGGTGCTTACCTTTCCAACTTGAAAGAGTGGCACTATCATGCGATGGCACTTAAGCTTAAAGGATTCACAATGGAGCAAATAGCCGAAGTAACCGGAAAATCCAAAAATTACCTGGCGCAGTTGTTCTATACTAATAATATATTCCGGGATGAGTGGGAGGCACTCAAGGAAGAGCGAATCAACGCCGCTAAAGATTTCTTATCTAATCTGGCTGTGGACGCCACTCGAACTTTGTCCGGACTGTTAAAGAGCGATTCAGATATGGCGCAACTTGGAGCCGCAAAAACGATCCTCGACCGTGTGGGAATCAGTGAGCGCCATGTGTTTTCTGGGGATATACGGTCGGCTAATATAAATGCTAATCTTAATGATGAAGCAGTGCAGAAAGTGATGGAGGACCCAAATGTACGCAAGTCGGCGAA
>JBAYBU010000180.1:0-3899 GCA_041669105.1 Bacteroidales bacterium
CCTCACCCTCCAACTCAACCCCATCTGCAGAACACGCCTCACCCTCCAACTCAACCCAATTAGAGACGCACAACAGCTCATTTGAAATCATCTACGCCGGAATATTAAGTATGAAAAAGCACAGCTTTATCTACAAACTAGACAAACTTATGCAACCAGGCAACTACAACTTTTCCATCTACGGAAAAGGTTTTCTTTCAAACCAAATTATCAACAAAGAACGATTTAACTCCAAAGGATTTGTCTCTTCAGACCAAATTATTGCCACCACCACAGGCCATTTTGGGCTAGTATGGTATGGACACTCTACAGACACAATAGATGGCGTCTATGGCCAATGGTTAAAACTAACAATCCCACACAAAACATCGCTCTACATACGATGCCATATTCCAGTAATCGTATGGACACAATCTGCACAAGCAACCTTTGTTAAAGAGCACAATATTGGTTTCTGCATAAACTCACTAGAAGAATTAGACAATACTCTAGCTACCTTAACACCAAAAGAATACATCCTTATGAAGAGCAACACCATAAAACTAAGCAAAAATCTATCGCAAGGATACTATTTTAAACAAGCATTCCTAGATGCTAAACATAAATCGCTTTAAATTGTTTTCATAAATCGCTTTCATAAATTACTTTCACAAATTGTTTTCATAAATCGCTTTAAATTGTTTTCATAAATTGTTTTGTACCTAAGAAAATTATGCATATATTTGCCATCCAAATTTATTAGACAGAAGATTGTCAAGCTATTGAATAAGAGCCAAGTAAGTTTAATTCAACTCACAATTTATTTGTGATAACAGAGAAGATCCAATCTAAAATAGAGAAGATCCAATCTAAAAACAGTTGAATTTATAAACAAAAAAGCCGCTTGCAGTCATTAATTTTATTTAAAAATTATTTTATGTACGCAATTGTAGATATTGCAGGACAGCAATTTAAAGTAGAGAAAGAGAGAAAGCTTTACATTAATCGTTTGAATGCCCAAGAGGGTGATTCTATTACTTTTGACAAAGTACTTTTAGTAGACAACGATGGTGATATTAAAGTAGGCGCTCCCTACGTACACGGAGCCTCTGTAAAAGCAACAGTACTCACTCACCTAAAAGGAGACAAAGTTATCGTTTTCAAAAAGAAACGCCGTAAAGGTTACACTAAGAAAAACGGTCACCGGCAGTACCTCACTCAAATTCAAATTGAAGAAATTGCTTAATTTTTAATCCAGAAAAAAATTTAGATTATGGCTCATAAGAAAGGTGTCGGTAGTTCGAAAAACGGACGTGAATCGCACAGTAAACGATTAGGCGTAAAATTATTTGGCGGACAATTCGCCAAAGCTGGGAATATTTTAGTTCGTCAAAGAGGAACTGTTCACAATCCCGGGACAAACGTAGGCATTGGTAAAGACCACACACTACATGCACTTGTAGATGGATTTGTTGTATTCCGCAAAACAGTAAACAACAAATCATACGTATCAATAATGCCAAAAGAAGCTACCCAAAAACAAGCGTAACACACAACGCATAAACATTAATTTTCTATACAAAAAAAAGCCAGATTCACCTCTGGCTTTTTTTGTCACAAGCGATGATCTAGCGTAACTACCTAACTATATGATAGTTCACTTTTCTAATACCCTAAAAAAAGGGCTATTAGAAAACTTAAGGTGCTAATAATCAAAGTCCCCACCGTAATCATCGCCGCGACACCCCTCTCTTTCCGCGCAGCGGTCAACCAAACGCCGGCAGGCACCAAACATTTGACCGATTTGGGTTAACAGCCAGTAGATGAGCAATATAGTTTTTGATAATAGGCAAAAAAGACGATATTAAGAAAAGATAAAGCTTTGGTAATAAGCAAATTAGCTTAGATCGGTCCCAGATAAACGGTGTATGTTTATCTGCTTCGCAGTTTTGATGACTCGGCCAATTAGCAGATTTGATGATTTGGCTAGGTGAGAAACTTTAGGCCTAAATTTTAAAGTGACCAGTAGCGGAGATCTTTAATTGTCTCTTTGAATACGCCACGTACATCTACTACTAAGCCTTTGGGATGGAGAATATCTTTAAAATCGTTTTCGGTCATTTGAAGATATTCACGATGAGGAACGGCCATAATAACAGCGTGGTATTTACTAGCTGGTTTAAACTGACCCTCTGGAGTACTCATTAACTTAATACCATACTCCTCTTCAACTGCATGAGGATCGGCATTGGGGTCAACTACATCTACAGCAATTCGGTAGCTTAATAATTCACGTACAATATCTATAACTTTAGAATTACGAATATCGTATACATTTTCTTTATAGGTAACTCCCATTACCAAAACCTGTGCCCTAAGCAAAGGCAAATCATTGGAAAGAAGCTTTTTAACTGTTTGTTTAGCAATATATCCACCCATAGAGTCATTTACAAAACGCCCAGAAGTAATCATTTGCGGGTGATATTTAAGCTCGGCAGCCTTATGCATCAAATAATAAGGATCTACCCCAATACAATGACCACCAACAAGGCCAGGCGTATAAGGAATAAAATTCCATTTAGTAGCAGCTGCTTTTATAACTTCAAAAGTGTTTATATTCATCCGATTAAAGAGAATAGAAAGCTCATTCATCAAAGCAATGTTCACATCACGCTGAGTGTTCTCAATAATTTTAGCAGCCTCGGCAATGTTAATATCAGGAGCCCTATGAACACCTGCAACCACCACAGACTCATAAATTTTAGCAATAACATCTAAAGACTCACCATCGCAAGCCGAAACAATTTTTACTGTATCTCTTAACGAATGCTCAGAATCCCCTGGGTTTATCCTCTCTGGCGAATAACCAACTTTAAAATCTCGGCGTACCCTCAACCCCGAAACACGCTCCAAAAGTGGAACGCACTCCTCGTTGGTACAACCCGGATAAACAGTACTCTCATAAATTACATAATCTCCTGGTTGGAGGACATTTGCAACAGACAAAGTAGCAGAAAGAAGAGGCCTCAAATCTGGACTATTGTATTTGTCAATAGGCGTAGGAACCGCAATAATAAAGAAATTGGCATCGCGCAGCTCCTCGGAATTAGAAGTAAAGATAATATCTCTGCCTTTAAAGGAGTCTTCGCCCAACTCCCCACTAGGATCTATTTTACTTTGCAACAATTTTAAATTGCGCTGATTAATATCATAACCTATTACAGAAAAGTTTTTTGCAAACTCAAGTGCCAAAGGTAGGCCTACATAGCCTAATCCTACAACTGCCATCTTGATTTTTTTGGAGATTAACTGATTATACATATCTTTAATAAAATTTCTAATTAACACCTCTATAAAGAGCTGAAGCAAAGATAATAGAAATAGTCATAATTTCGTTATATTTGTAGTTTGAAAATTGAAGTTAAATTAGTAAATTAGGTAGCGATGGCTTGGTACGCGTTATATACCAGTGCAAGGGCAGAGAAGAAAGTAGAAGAGAGATTGAAGATGATGGATGTAGAAACTTTTTTACCCCTTCACAAAGTAAAAAGAAAATGGAGCGATCGCATAAAAATTGTAGAAGCTCCGCTATTCACCTCATATATTTTTGTAAATTGCAGCGAACATCAAGTGCGCGAGCTACCACTAGTTTATGGAATAGCACAAGTGGTATACTACCTAAACAAACCAGCAGTTATAAGAGACAAAGAGATTGAAGCAATTAAAGAGTTTTTAGTAATTGCCGAGGGTAAAAAAATAATTACCAGTGGAGACGAAGTAGAAATTTTATCTGGACCATTTAAGAGTAAAACTGGTAAAGTCCTACATATTACCAGTAATAAAGCTAAGCTAGTCCTTAAAGAGATAGGTTTAAATGTTTCTGTATCTTTGGAGGAAGTAGATATAGATAAGAAACTCAG
>JBAYBU010000181.1:0-3814 GCA_041669105.1 Bacteroidales bacterium
AACGAAGGGTCGTTTAGTAGCTGTTTATAGTAACCACACGCTTTAGCTGCATTTCCTTTAGCCTCGTAGGCAGTGGCCAAGTTATACATCATGCTGTTTTTATCTCTTGCATTAGGCTCACTCAACAAATAACTGTCTAAAGCTTCAATTGCCTCATCATATTTCTTGAGCTGAACGCCCGAAAGACCTAATAATTTAAAACCATTTGAACTTGTGTTATACTCATTAGATTTTTTAGCGTTTTCATAAACCTCTTTCCAATCTTTGACTTTAACAGCAGCAGCCGACCTTTTTAAATAGATATTAGCAATTTGTCTTGGAGCATTAACATCCTCTCCCAATTGAGCAGCTTTTTCAAAAGCGGCCAGGGCAGCCTCTTCATTATCCATTTTTATTTGAGCAATCCCTATTCTAAGGTAGGCATCTTTATTTAGCGAATCTAAAGCTATTACTTCATTGAATGCTGCAACAGCTTCTGCTAACTTATCATTATTTAAGAGGTTAGAGGCATTTGCCATCAATAGCTGAGGCATAAGTCCCGAAACTTCTTCTTCTACGCCATCTACCTTGTACTCTTTAGCAACTTGGGCAGCTTTTTTAAGCTGAACCATTGAATTTACAAGATCACCTTTAGAGGCAAGCTCTTTTCCATAACGCAAATATATTTGAGGCAGAATAGATTTTGCCTCCTTAATAAGTAACTCTCCCTCTTCTCCAAGCTCTTCGGCATCTATTGCTTCTAGCATTTTAAGTACGCTACTAAAAGACTCTGCGGCTGCAACATAATTGTTTTCGCTCAAGGCCTTGGCACCTGCATTGTATAACTCTGTTGCTGTTGCCATCTCTTGTCCGTATAAATTCCCTAATGAGAAAATAGACAAGAGAGATACGGCCAAAAACGTCATGATTCTTTTCATTTGACTAGTTTTAAATTGAACAATAATTAGGCTTTAATATAGATTATCTGCAAAAATAGAGAAAACTACGTAACCATCAAAATTAACTTAAGATGCAAAATATTAATTACATTTGTACTTTATTGAAAAACAACCAAAGTAATAATTTTATGAAACGATTTATTTTTATTGCAGCATCGTTTTTATTAACACTAAGTGCTGTAGCACAGATGCCGCAAAATTTACCGCTAGACCCTAAAGTTAGAAGCGGAAAACTAGATAATGGACTTACCTATTTTGTTATGCAAAACACGGAGCCAAACGGACAAGCCGAATTTTACATAGCACAAAAAGTAGGATCTATATTGGAAGAAGAGAACCAAAGAGGCCTCGCTCACTTTTTAGAGCACATGGCATTTAATGGGACTACTAACTTCCCCAACAATAGAATTATCTCTTATCTTGAGACTATCGGAGTTAAGTTTGGAGCAAATCTTAATGCATATACTGCTATAGATCAAACAGTATATAATATCTCTGCAGTTCCTGTAACTCGCGAGGGTGCTTTAGACTCTTGCCTTCTTATCCTGCACGACTGGGCTAATGAAATTTCTCTTAACGAAAAAGAGATTGATAAAGAGAGAGGAGTTATACGTGAAGAGTTACGTACCCGCAACAATGCTCAAATGAGAATGATAGAAGAGATACTCCCAGAAATTATGCCCGATAGCAAATATGCGCACAGGCTTCCAGGGGGTTTAGTAGAAGTAGTAAACACCTTTACCTATCAAGAATTACGCGACTACTACGAAAAATGGTATCGCCCCGACCTACAAGGTATAATTGTAGTTGGAGACATAGATGCCCAAGAGGTAGAACAAAAAATTATTAAACTTTTTGGAGCTATACCAGCACAACCAAATGCAGCTCCAAGAACTGAGTTTGAAGTTCCAGATAACGTTGAACCCCTTATTGCCGTGACAACCGATCCAGAAGCTACATCTACTAGCATTATGCTAATGTATAAAAAAGATGTTATGCCTAAAGAGTTCCGCTCAACAGCCATGTCTCTAGCTTTCAACTACATGAATAACCTTGTTTCTAGAATGTTCAATGCTCGAGTATCGGAAATCGCACAAAAAGCTAAAGCTCCTTTTACAGCTGCACGTGTATCTTATGGAGACTTCATTGTCTCGAATACAAAATCTGCATTTAATATCACTGCAGGTGCAAAAGATGGAGAGATTGACAGTGCTCTTGCAGCAATTGTTACCGAGGCCGAAAAAGTTAGAAGACATGGATTTACTGCATCCGAATTAGAGAGGGCAAAAGCTAATTACAACAGCAGATTAGAGCGGATTTATAATGAACGCGAAAAGCAAAATAATAGTTTTTTTGTAGATCAAATTTTAAATCATTTTCTTACTGGAGAAGCTTACGTTGGTATTGAAGGAGAGTATGCCCTTATGCAGCAGATATCTGCTATGTTAACTTTAGAGCAGATAAACGCTCATGCAATGACTCTGCCTACAGACGAAAACGTAGTAATTGCAGTTATGATGCCTAAGAAAGAGGGTCTGGATATTCCCACAAAAGAGCAAATTTTAGAAGTATATAATACTGCAAAAAGCTCTAGTATAGAGGCCTATATAGAGACTGTTTCTGACGAACCTCTAATTTCTAACATCCCTGCATCTGGCGCAATTATTTCTGAATCTAAAGAGCCAATGAGCGGTGCTAATGTATGGAACCTCTCTAATGGTGCTACTATAGTTATTAAAACAACAGACTTTAAAGCAGACCAAATTCTTATGATAGCTTCTAGCCGAGGTGGCACTTCTCTATTTGATAAAGAAGATGTCCTAACCTCTAAAGTTGTTAACGACCTTATTTCTATAGGAGGTCTTGGAAATTTTAACAGTACAGACTTACGTAAAGTGCTCGCTGGTAAAAGCGCTGCAATTCGCTCTAATATTACAACAACAAGCGAAATGATAAGTGGCAACAGCACTCCTAAAGATATTGAAACATTTATGCAACTTGTACATCTTAACTTTACTTCTATAAGAAAAGACCAAGAAGCATTTGATTCATACCTAGGCAGAATGGAGGCTCAACTAAAGAATTCACAGGCCAATCCGATGATGGCATTTAGTGATACTCTCCAAAGTGTATTATTCAATAATAACCCTTATGCACAAAGAGTTACTTTAGAGATGTTAAGTGAAATAGATTACGATAGAGCTATAGAATTAGGACGCGAGCGTTTTGCCAACGCTGCCGATTTTGTATTTACTTTTGTAGGTAATATAGACGAAACTGTATTAAAACCTCTTGTAGAGACCTATATAGCATCTCTTCCCGCTAATAAAGCCGAAAAAGAAGATTGGAAGAACATTGGTCTTGTACCGGTAAAAGGAAAAGTTCATAAAGAGTTTGAAATAGTTATGCAAGCTCCTAAATCTACCGTTTACAGTATATACACTGGTAACATCCCATACAATGTAGAAAATAATATCTTGGCAAATATTACAAAACAAGTTTTCGATATAGTTTTTACACGCACTATCCGCGAAGAGGAGCAAGGCACTTATGGTGTAGGTGTAAATATGAGTACAACCTACTATCCAGAAGATAGCTTTACTTTCATGTTTGGTTTTGATACCGATGTTGCACTTAAAGAGAGGTTACTAAAAAGAGCATATAAAGAGATAGACAATGTTGTAGAAAAAGGTGTGGAGGCAGATGATTTCAACAAAATTATGGAGTATATGACTAAAAACTACACTCAGAATCTTCGCGAAAACAGCTATTGGATGTCTGTTATTAACACTCGATACCTGCTTGGCAAAGATAACCACACAACATACGAAGCTGCTCTTAAATCCATTAATCTAGAGAAGCTGCACAATTTTATC
>JBAYBU010000182.1:0-3795 GCA_041669105.1 Bacteroidales bacterium
CACTTGAGCTGGCTCTGGCTTTATATCCTCATCTGGCGCATTACTCCCAATGGCATCAGCTACCGCTTGAACACTATCTGCCAAATTCTTTAAATCATCTACAAGAGCTAATAGAAGTTTCACTTTACTCAAGGCCTTACACCCCCTTCCCTGATTTCTTTGATTTCCACTGTTTCAACGCTGTCACCAGGCTTTATTACTAGCAGGTTTACCTTTTTGCCAAAGAGCAGGTCTAGCATTTTGCTTCTAATAGTTTTCCTGCCGCTCTCTACTACTTGTCCTGCTTCTCCACCAGGCTTAGCCACCTTGATGGTGACTTTATGTTTTAGGCTCATATGCGTCCTCCTTTCCGGGAGCGGTTAATTTGCCCCTCATCTATAAGCGAAAAAGGGAGTCCACTCGAACCCCCTTTTCAGAAAAGAATTATTTTACTAGAGCAGCGCCTAACTTCTCATACATCTTCTTTAAATTCTTGCGAACCATAGTCTCGGAAATCCCCATCTCCTTGGCTATGGATACATTAGTCCTGCCTTCTACAAACTTATCTTGAAAGAGCTTCTTCTCTTTTTCAGTTAAACTCTTCATGGCTTCGGCCAACCTTTCCAGCAGTTCTTGATGGCCAACTTCCATTTCCTTTTCGATTAAAATACTCTCTGGATTATAGCTATCATCGGCTAGATATTTATTACGGTCGCTTGCTTCTTCTCCTTCGCCGCCATGGTAGGAATCTAAATGGGCTGTAATTCGGTAATCATACCTGCGCTGCTCGTCCACATCAGCGTCATCAAAATTATGAAGAGTTTCAATTAGAGCTTCAGTAACTCCATCTTCTAACGGGTAAATTACAATTCTAGTTCCTTCTGCTGTGTAGTAAATGTAATCTTCTCTCTTCTTTTGGCTGGTTTTAAACTTTCTTGACATGGTTTGCCCCTCTTTTCCCGGCGAGAAAAGGGCATGTCAATTAGCCTAAAAACTCACCGTTTTTTTTATTTGGTGAGCCTTTTGGCTGCTTTGTAATTAAAGAAAAACCTGAAGGTTTATTTCATGCTTAAAAAAGTTTATTGATAAAACTTAAAGGCTTTATGAAAATTGATGTATACCATGTAATACAGGAATGTATAAAAACACGTATAGCAATTTTCGGCGAACGCTTGTTTAACTAGCTGACTGTATAAGAAAGGGTGTAAAATAATAAAAATAGCCGAACAACCACTGAAATTAATCAGCTGCGGTCCGGCTATTTGGTAGTTTCGTAAGAACTCCGTTGCTCGGTACTTCTGTATGTGATTTTTTAAAATAAATAAAAAAGAGCCCAATAACTACTTAATTAAAAGTAGCTATCAGGCTCTTAAGGTAACTCGATGGGTTCCTTATTGTCTCTGTCTAGCTTTTCCAGCTATTAAAGTGAATTTCTTATGTGTTAAATCGACTCTCCAGGTGCTTTTGCACACCCGGCATTTTTCTCTTGTAAATCCCATAGCCCCTTCTTCCTTGTCAAAAAGCCTTTTGCCACAAGTAGGGCAATCCATCCTTTCAATTTTTCTTGCAGTTTCCATAGGCATTCCCCTTTACTTTTTACTATTATCTAGCCCAAGTCTCATCATCAACTCGGCTCGCTTCCCTTCATATTGTTGCTCTGCATCTTTTACCTTTTCTTTATAAGTTGTTTGGTTCTTCTTTATTGATCCCCCTATTTCATCCATCATGCTCTTTGAATATACTGGAACTTCCATTCGTGAGAGCTGTTTGTTGTTAATTAAGGTTATCGTTGTCCCCGTTTGAATGCTCTCCAGCATCCTTTTTCCAACTTCACTTCGCAAAAACTCTAATAATATATATGGATTATATTTACTGCTGTCTACCCTGATTCTTGTAAGGTTACTACTGATAAAAGAATCTCTAAAATCGTCCCCCACTAATGCCGCTTTCGTTTCCCACCCTTTGGCGGTAAGAAGTATATCTCCGGGCTGAATACTATATCGCTTTAACCAATCCCCGCTTCTCGGTCTAGTCCTTATTGCATCCTCATAATTGATGTCTCCATCATCTATATTTCGAATATTAAGGTAGTAATACTCTCCGTCTTTTTCCAGGCTTTCAAGTTCCTTTTTTGTTACATTAACCCCTCTCGTAATTTCAGCAATATCACCTAGGGGGATTGTCTGGTCAAAATGGTTTTTTAGACTTTCAAATTCTATATATTCAACCGGATTTAAGCGATAGTCATACTTAGCCATTTCTTCTATGGGAACAAATTTACTAAACCCTTCTTCAATAATGTTGTGATGATATGCTTCCAATATCTTTTTAGTCCCTTCGTCAGTTAAGGCGTGTTGATAGGAATTAAGCCTTTCCCTATAATCTTGGGCATTGATAAAAAGAATACCACCTTTTCTTTCCGCAGGCTTTTGGGGATTAAGAATCATTACTTCGGTTCCTATACCAGTGTTTTCATACAAGTTTTCAGGAAGAGTTATTACGCATTCAATCAGATCGTCCTCTACAATAGCAGCTCTGATTTCATCTTCATAACTTCTAACCAGCATTCCTTTTGACCCAATAACTACACCTTTAGCTGTGCTTTTCATATGGTAGATTACCTTTTGCACTACCGCCCATTCCATGCTGCTTTGCCTGGGTAATCCGTATCGAAACATAGGGTCGTTCTTTTTAAATTTGCCATGATATTTTAAATTCCGTGGCGGATCGCTTACTACAAAGTCAAATAGTTTTGGCTTGTCATCCTTGTCCCAAGTAAAGATATCTTTATTGACAATCTCATAATTTTCTATCTCATTTACAATCATTAAAAGCCTTGAGATTATATGGGAATTCGTATTAATTTCTTCTGCATAGTAATAGGGTTTATGACTGCTTTGATTAAAGATTGCCAATGCAAAGCTTGATACTCCGGCACAAAAGTCTGCGAAAGAGTCCTCACTAGTCAAGTTTTGAAGGTTCGCTACAAGCTTTGTTATGCTTTTGGGGGTTTGGCCAGAATGATTTTCTCTTTGCCCCAGTCCCACTATTCGCTTTATTAACTTCTGCAAATCTTCCTTTGTTCTGGCACCTTCACTGTCCATCCGCCAGTAAATATCTTTTAGTTGTTCTCCTGAAGTTTCAAAAGTTCTACCTAGCAAGGAAGTAATGATTCCATCAAATTCTGGATGCTCATCTTCGTGCCTTTTAACTTCGCCCCCTAGATGGCCTTTATTTAAAATCATGCTACTTAACATATGAGCCGACTGACTATATCTTTCCGTTTGCTCCATCCATTTAATAGCTGCAACTCCCAAGATAATATTGAAGATTTGTTGATGGCTAAAAACCCCTCTTAAAAGGTCAAAGCAAGAATTGATTAACATTTCTCTTTTTTGCTCCATGAGTTCACCTCCCTTGAAATTGTTAGAGGTATCTACATACCTCATTCTTAACTTTATTCTAACACCATTATATTCCACTGTCAAGAGGTATTTTCATACCTTTTCTTTTGACTAAAAAAGCACCCCGGCAAACTGTCAAAGTCCACCAGGGTACCTACAAAAAACACTCAACCTTTTGAGCGCCCCTCCAAAAAAAGAAAACCCCCAGCCCCTTAAGAACTTGATTGCTCCAAGGTTTGCTGGAGGGTTATCTATTACTTTAGAGCGGTAGCCAATCTCTAACCTCTTTTAACCCTTTATATGTCTTTGCCCAAGCACTGTTTTCTTCTAAATACTCAAGTCCTTTAATGGTTATTTTTGACCCATTCAAAAAAACAACTAGTGCAACATTGCCTCGACCACCTCGCGATAC